>JAJPJN010000044.1 GCA_021324185.1 Terriglobia bacterium
ACAGCTCCTTGAAATCCGTTTCGCCAAGGTCTCGGTAGCTCTATTGAGCAAAAACCACGCCCCCAAAGCCTCCGAACCCTGCGATTTTGAAATCACCCAGGCCGGTTCCTTAAGCTGACCGCTGAGAGCTGATAGCTGATCGCTTCCGTCTTCTTGGCTTCCTTGGCTGCCTTGGCTGGCTTCCTTGGCTTCCTGGGCTTCTTGGCTTCTTTACTTCCGTCTTTTACATTTCGCTACAAGAATCCTCCCATCTCGTTTGCGCTCAATGCGTAACGTATAAATGAAGGTATGCGCCTCCTAATTGCTTGTGAGGTTGCACAGTCTGGAAAACATGTTTTTAAAGCTCACCTCAATATTGCTTCTGGCCGGGTTGATCCCTGTGTCCGCCATCCGGGCACAGGACGCAACTGCATCCAAACCCGCGCCGGTTATCGGCACCATCACGGCTGTCAACCCGGCCACCCACACGATTACCGTGAAGCAGGACAAGACAGGGACCGATTACGTCGTCCAGGTTGGTAACACCAAAACACTGCTGAAGGTGGAACCCACCGCCAAGGATCTGAAAAATGCGACACGAATTACAGCCGGAGATCTGGCGGTTGGCGATCGTGTCGAAATCGGCGGTTCCAAATCTGATACGGATCCCAACACGCTGGTAGCGCGTAGCGTGATTTTGATGTCCGCGCGCGATCTGCAGAAGGTCCATCAGGAGGAAGCCGCTGCCTGGCAGCACAGCACTCCCGGCGTAGTGAGCGCAGTAGATCCCGCAGCGCACACTCTCACCATTAGCGCGCGCACTCCGGAGGGGCCGAAAACAATCACCGTGAACGCTTCAGCGGCTCAATTCACGCGCTACTCGCCCGAAAATCCCAAAGTGCCTGCCCCTTCGCAACTCGCCGATGTGCAACCTGGCGATCAGGTTCGTGTTATCGGCCAACTGAATCCCGAAGGCACCACCATGACGGCGGATAAGATCTATTCGAGTTCGTTCCGGAACGTAGTCGGCACCATCCAGTCCATCGCTGCCGATGGCAAGGAAATTACCATTCGCGACTTGCAGACCAAACAGCCCGTAACGGTTTCCTTGAACGCCGATTCCTCAGTACGCAAACTGCCCCAGGATATGGCATTTCGGCTCGCGCGCCGCTTCAATCCGGATTTCAAAGGCCCGCAAGGTGCTCCAGGACAGAGAGGTGGCGGTCAGGGAAATGCCGCAGGCGGTCCTCCGGAAGGCGCCAAAGCTGGCGAAGGCTCAGGCAGCGGTAACTGGCAGGGTGGCCAGGATCGAGCTCACGGACAGGGCGGTAATTGGGGAGGCCAGCAGGAAGCTGGTGGTGCTCCCGGAGGCCGCGGCGGCATGCGCGCTCCTGCCAACGGCGATTTATCCCAGATGCTCGACAGCTTGCCTAAGATCAGCGCTACCGATCTCAAAAAAGGTGATGCGGTGGTCATCTCCGGAATGCCGGTAAACAATGACAAGTCTCATTTGATGGCCACTAACATAATCGCGGGCGTCGAACCTATCTTCCAGTCAGCTTCGCGGCAATCGCAGACGCTGGGCGATTGGGGAGCAGCGCTCAGCGGCGGTGGCGGCGACATGGGAGGCATGCCCGGCGGTGGCGGCCCCCCACAGTAAACAACCATCCGGCCAGCAGTTCCGGCCGCAACCAAATCTTCAGAGTCTCATGAACAAAATTATTTTTCGTGTACTTCTTGCCGGAATTGCAACTTCGGCTCTCCTTTGTGCCCAGGGCGCGGCCCCGCAGTCTACTGCACAAGCGCCGGCTCAAAACCAGGGCCGCCGCACTACTCGTGGTGGCGCCATCACCGGCACCGTTAAAGACGACACAGGCGGCATTATTCCCGGCGCGACCGTCACATTAGCGACGCAAACCGGCACGGTGCAAACCGTCCAAACCGGCGGCGACGGTACTTACACATTTCGCAACGTGCCCCCCGGCACCTATACGGTTTCCGCCAGCTACGCCGGCCTGCAGCAGGAAGGCGTCACCATGGTTAACGTCACCGGCACGCAGACGGAAACCGGCAACATCACCATGAGCGTTCAGACGCAACGCCAGGAAGTGACCGTCACCGACACAACCACGAATCAAGTCAGCACAGAACCGGCAAACAACGCCTCCGCGCTCGTTCTGAAGGGCGAAGACCTCGACGCATTACCGGATGACCCTGATGATCTCGAAGCCGACCTGCAGGCGCTCGCCGGCCCGGCCGCAGGCCCGGGCGGCAATCAGATCTTCATCGACGGATTCAGCGGTGGCCGGCTTCCTCCTAAAGAATCCATCCGCGAGATTCGCATCAATTCGAACCCATTCTCGGCCGAATTCGACAAATTGGGCTATGGCCGCATCCAGATCTTCACCAAGCCCGGGTCAGACAAATTCCACGGGCAGGGTTACTACAACATCAGTGATGGCATCTGGAACTCGCGGAATCCGTTCCTTGCCCAGAATCCCCCATTCCGCACGCAATTGTTTGGCGGCAACGTCAGCGGTCCTCTCGGCAAGCACGCCAGCTTCTTCGTGGATGCCGAGCGGCGCCAGATCGACGACAACGGTATCGTGAACGCGACTCTTCCAAGCTCGAATTTCCTGGGCACGACTCCCTATCAGATCTATTACTCCACGCCGCAGCGCCGCACCACCGTCAGCCCGCGCGTCGATTATCAACTGGGAGCCAACAACACCCTGAGCTTCCGTTACAGCTATCTGGACAATAGCCACCTGCTTACCGGAATCGGCAACTTCGATATCCCGGCAAATACCATCGGAGGCATCACGTTTCCCAGCACCGGCTACTCGCAAGACTCCGTCGAGCACACCATTCAGGCGGTTGAAACTGCCGTGCTGAGCACCAGGGTGGTCAACGAAACTCACCTGCAATACGATCACATATACACGTCGGAAACCAGCCAGAGCAACGGCCCCACCCTGAACGTCAGCCAGGCATTCGTTTCCGGCGGCTCCGGTTTCAGCGCGCCCGGTTATCCGCACAGCTATACGCTGCAGAACTACTTTGAAGCGCAGAACTACACCTCCGTTACCTGGGGCGCCCACGTCACCAAGTTCGGAATCCGCACGCGCACCACTTGGATCGATAACCTCTCGCCGCAAGGTTTTAACGGTACTTACTCGTTCCTGGGCACGGTCATCAACGGCCAGAACGTTTCGTCCATTCAGCAATACCTGACAACCATTCAACTGCTGAATCAAGGCCTCACCAGCACCCAGGTCACAGCTATGGGTTATGGGCCCTCCAAATACAGCGTCAACATCGGCAGCCCGTACATTTCGCTGCGCCAATGGGATTTCGGCCCGTTCGTGCAGGATGACTGGAAAGCCCGCCCTAACCTGACGCTAAGCTTCGGTCTGCGCTGGGAGGACCAGACGAATATCCATGACTACACCGATTTTGCTCCGCGTTTCGGCTTCGCCTGGGCGCCCGGTTCGAAGGGTACAACGGGGCGCGCGAAAACCGTTATTCGCGGTGGCTGGGGCATGTTCTACGATCGATTTGCCATTACCGCGGTAGAGACGGCCCGGCGCTATGCGCAGGGAAATCCATTCCAGACGTACACTCTGGACGCGCCCACACTCTACAATGCCTCCTTCAACACCCAGATACCGCTCTCTGTTTTGACAACCAACGGAACGTCAGCCAGCGCCTCCCAGCGATATCAGATCGACGGCAATCTGAAGGCGCCGCGCATTATGCAGACCGCGATCGGCGTTGAACGGCAGCTATTCGGCCACACTACGTTCTCTTTCAACTTCATGAACTCTCGCGGCCTGCATGAACTGCGCACGGTCGATATCAACGCTCCCTACGTTGCGCCCGGTTCGTTGCCGCCCCGAGCACTGGGGAATTCCAATAACATCTGCTGCCGGCCCTTCGGCAATATCGGCGATATCTACGACTACCAGTCCGACGGCATATTTAAGCAGACGCAGTTGCTGTTTAACATCAACTCCACCGTCGGTAAATGGGCCACCATCTTCGCTCGCTATTCACATGGAGACGCTCACAGCGATACAGATGGCCTCGGCAGCATTCCGGCGGATCCATACAACTTTGCTGCCGATTGGGGCCGCTCCCAGCTCGACATTGCTCACAATTTCTTCCTCGGTGGCTCGGTTGCAGGGCCTTGGGGCTTACGCTTTTCGCCCATGCTGATGGCGCATACCGGAAGCCCATTCAACGTAACCACGGGCACCGATCTGTTTCTGCAAGGCCTTGGCACCGGCACCGCTCGGCCCGGAATCGTCACCACTGCCGGCCCCATTCACTACTACTACGGTATTCCCGCTCTCGGGCCAGGAATCCTGAACGACCCATTCCTCAATCCGATTCCACTCGTTCCGGCTCCCGGGACGTCGGACATGATTGAGCGGAATGCCGGTACGGGTCCCGGCTTCCTCAGCTTAAATCTGCGTGTCAGTAAGACGTGGGGCTTTGGCACCACCAAATTCGCCGGTCAAGTTGGTGGATCGCGCGCGGGCGGAGGCGGAGGACCCCACGGGGGCGGCGGTGGCTTCGGCGGTTTTGGCGGTGGCCCGCGTGGCGGTGGAGGCTTCGGCGGCGAATCAACAGAACACCGCTACAACATCACGCTCTCAGTGAACGCGCGCAATATTCTCAACCATGAGAATCTGAGTTCGCCCGTTGGCGCTCTGACCTCCCCCTATTTCCTCGAATCCACCGGAATTTCCGGCGGGTTTGGACCCGAGTCGGTCGCGAGTAATCAGCGCCGTATCGACCTTCAGCTCCGCTTCGCTTTCTAGCTGGGGCAAATTGATTACCGGCGTCAAGACCTCGTCACACCGCTGTAACGAAAATGTAATGGGTATTTGGTTACGCTGTCCTTGAAATGCGAAAAATCGCTCTGATCGAGGACGACGTGGACCTCTACGGCCTTGTCAAGTACAACCTGGAAAAGGAAGGCTTCGCGGTAGTCGGCGCGCAAACCGGACGAGGCGTCGTTGAGCTCTGCCGGCGCGAACGGCCGGATCTGGTTCTACTCGATGTCATGCTGCCGGATTCGGACGGGCTTGAGCTCTGTAAAGCCATTCGCCAGCACCCCGAGCTCGCGCCACTACCCATCATCTTCCTGACCGCGCGGGCTTCGGAGACCGACCGCATCGTGGGGCTTGAGCTCGGCGCAAACGATTACATTGTCAAACCGTTCTTCGTACGAGAATTGATCGCGCGCATCAAAATCCAGTTTCGCGGCCAGGCGAGCGCCACCCGCGTTCTCAAAGCCGCCAATCTGGAGCTGGATCGCAGCCGTTGTGAAGCCCGGGTAAATGGAACTCTGTTAACCCTGACTGCAACTGAGTTTCGACTGCTCGAATTTCTGATGAGCCGCCCAGGTGTCGTATACAGCCGCGAGCAATTGCTCGATGCCGTTTGGGGCCACGACCGCGCTGTCACTGATCGTACGGTCGATGTTTACATTCTTCGCTTGCGGCAGAAAATTGAATCCGACCCCGCGAACCCGCTGCTGATCCGCTCTGTCCGCGGATTCGGCTACAGCTTCAGCAACAACCTCGAACCAGCCGCAACGGAACCAGCCCGTCCGCTACAATACGGAACACCCACATGAAATCCGTGCTTTTCCTGTTGTTATGCGGCAGTGTGCCTTTTTCTTCCTTCGGGCAATCCGCCCATATGCGTGGCTTCTTGAACAGAGACATCGCCACCGAACAAAAGCTGGAGCAACAGGCGCAAGCCGTCCCGGATTCCACGCGCTTGCGCAAGAACATGGAATTTATCGCCAGCAAGCCGCATCACGCCGGATCGCCCGGCTCCAAAGAAATGGCCGAATACATCCTCGGCCAACTCAAAAGCTTTGGTCTCGATGCCAATATCGAGGAGTTTGAAGCTCTAATGCCTTATCCGACAGTGCGGCAGGTAGAGGTGCTTGCTCCAAAGCCGTTTACTGCGACTTTGAAGGAACCGCCAGTCCCGCAGGATCCTACGAGCGGCCAGTCCGGCCAGTTGCCCACATACAACGCCTATGGCGCAAGCGGTGACGTGACGGGCGAGGTTGTTTACGCAAATTTCGGTGTTCCCGAAGATTACGAATGGCTTCAAAAGCAAGGTATTGATGTGAAAGGCAAGATCGTCATCACGCGCTATGGCAAGAGCTGGCGCGGCATCAAGCCGAAGGTTGCAGCCGAACATGGCGCCATCGCCTGCCTCATCTATTCCGATCCGCACGAAGACGGCTACTTTGAAGCCGACACGTTTCCGAAAGGCCCGATGCGGCCGCTCGAAGGCGTCCAGCGCGGCAGCGTGATGGATATGCCTCTCTATCCCGGCGATCCGCTGTCGCCCGGCTGGGCTTCCGAAAAAGGCAGTAAGCGCCTGACCATGTCCGAAGCCAAAAGCCTGATGAAAATTCCGGTCCTCCCGCTTTCTTATGGAGACGCCCAGCCGATTCTTGAACAACTGACCGGCCCCGTTGTTCCCAGGGATTGGCGCGGCAATCTGGCAATCACCTACCATGCCGGTCCGGGAGCGACGCGCGTGCACATGAAAACCGATTACGACTGGAGCACCCGCCCTCTATACGATGTGATCGCAACCATTCCCGGCTCTGAGTTTCCCGATGAATGGATCATCGCGGGCAATCATCACGACGCTTGGGTGAATGGCGCCGATGATCCGGTCTCCGGAGCCGTCGCGCTGCTCGAAACCGCTCGCTCGCTCGCCACTCTTCAAAAGAACGGCTGGAAGCCGAAGCGCACCATCAAAATCGCTTTCTGGGACGGGGAAGAATTCGGGCTCCTGGGTTCAACCGAATGGGCCGAAAAACACCAGGATGAACTGAAACAAAAAGGCGTTGCTTATCTGAATTCCGATACCACGGCCAAAGGTTGGCTGCGCGTCAGCGGTTCTCATACACTCGAACAATTCGTCGAAGAGGTAGCCGGAGTCGTCGAACAGCCCGGCACGACCACCAATCTGGCAGATGCCGCGCTTCATCACGCCTCCGATAACAGTGACGAGGATCGTCCGGCGCGCACGAACAAAAACACCTTCACGATAGGCGCTTTGGGAGCAGGATCGGATTACGTCGCGTTCCTCGATTATCTCGGCATCGCCAGCATGAACGAAGGCATGAGCGGCCAGACAAAGAGCGGTATCTATCACTCCGTCTACGATGATCCCTACTGGTACGAACATTTCTCAGACAGCGATTTCGTGGATGGCCGCGCGCTCGCGCAGTACACTGCAAAAGCGCTGCTCCGGCTTGGTGATTCCACCATTCTGCCGTTTGAATTCGGCCATTTCGCAAAGACCGTGAACGAGTACTTGGATGAGATCGAAAAAGAAGCCGCAAAGAGCGGCAAAAAACTCAATTTCGCGCCCCTGCGTGCACAACTGAAACAGCTCTCCGATTCCGGCGCCAAATACGACGCACTGCTAAGAAACGTAGCGCAAAAAGATCAGTTGCCCACAGATCGCATCAACTCCGTGAACGCGGCTCTGATGCGCACCGAGCGCGTGCTCACCCGTCCGGAAGGTCTGCCGAACCGCGATTGGTATAAGCACCAGATCTACGCCCCCGGCTTTTACACCGGTTATGGAGTGAAAACTCTGCCTGGCATTCGGGAGGCGGTCGACAGCAAGAACTGGGCGCTGGCTCAAAAGGAAGCCGGCATCATCGAACAGTGCCTGGCGCAGATGAACCAGGTAGTCAATGATGCCTACGCTGCTCTGTCATCGCTGTAGTCTTCCAAGCGCGGCTGTACTATTGCGAACAATGTGCCCCTGTTGCCAGTCGGATCACGTGAGCCGCTCGAAAAGCTGGCGGGTTGCGGATGTGTTTATGCGGCTGTGGGGAATGCGGGCGTACCGTTGCCGCGAATGCAGGACACGTTTTTATGTTCCGGCGAGCATAGACAGAAAACTCAAGGCCGAGCGCGAATG
>JAJPJN010000130.1 GCA_021324185.1 Terriglobia bacterium
AAAAGAAAGAGAAAAGTCCGAAATTGGCTTTGTTCGCCGGAAACGCGAAGAAGCCGAAGAAACGCGTCGCGCCGAGCTCCATCCGTTCAAAGTCGCCACCGCGAAAGCCCGTGCCGAGCAGGCACAATCGAACGCCATCACCGCCGGAATCCGCGCCGCAACCCAAATGGAGCGCTTTGGAGGCCCCGACTTCGTCAAAAACTTCGCCCAAATGGCCGCATGAGACCGCTTTGTGGGGTCGGGCTTTCCAGCCGGCGCCGTCTTCCGGCTTCGGCTGCTAGCGCGTACGAGAGTAAAGCCAGAGCCCGTCGATGGGAACAGAACTGATCATTCGTAACCCTGCTGTTTCGTCAGGAGAGGGTTTTTTGTCGAAAACAAAATACCGAATGCCTATCTCGTCGAGTATCGGATCTCCGGCGCTCACCTCCCAATCGACTTCATTCACGGCCGGCGCCTCCAGCGCGCTTTGATGTCCTGCAGGAAGCGCATGAGCCACGAGGAAGCCGGCGCGGTTTAGTTTCCGGACATCCAGGCCGTATCGTGCAAACAGTGTGAAATGATCGGCATCGGGAATGTAGTGCAGGCCGGTGTAAACATCGCAGCCGGCCGCTGCCACAAAGCCCGAGAGTTCCAGGTGATTAGAGAATACAATCCACTTTCCCCGCTTTGCGTCAGGATGCGCTTGAATGAATTGAAATAGCGCTGAATGGGTAAGTGACTCTAAACCGCGCTCGATGGGATTGGCTTGACCCAGAATGAAGGCCTGGGGAACAACTATGAGAAATGCCAAAATGTTGCGCCGCGCGCGCAGAAACAGATAGGAGAGGACGGTAACCGCTCCTGCCGCGATGAGTAGAGCATCGAGCGGGAAGTAGCCGTTTAGCCTCGCATTTGTCCAGCTCAGCACGACGAGCATAAAAAGCAGAATTGCGGCGGTGATGGGCAGGGCCGCTTTCGAAAGCAGCGGGCGGCCAATCCTGCTGGCTATGAGGCAAAAGACAACTATGTTCGCCAGTGCCAGCGCCGGAACCAGGAAATTGCCTTGGACGAGGTCCAACCCGAACGGCGCGCCAGCGGCAGCGGGGATAGGCAGTAAGCCCCAGGCGAGAAGAAAAAAAGAAGCCACAAGCAAGCCGGCTAATGACCAGCGCTGCGGTTTCTCGAGGTCAAACTTGCCGAGTGCCAGCAAGCCAAGCGGAGCGAGCCAAAGACATCCCGCCGCCGCGCATATGTTCGGCATCGTGCGCGGATAGTGCCAGGCGCTCTCATTCCATAAAAAGAAATGAGATAAGAGGTTCTGGAGTGGAAGCATGCCGCCGGCGTATTTTCGTTGGCCTGGATATTCAGTCGTGGCCATTATCTGAATGGCCGTGTGGAGTTTGTGGTATTCGTGCAGGCCAACCGAGCCGATTACCGCAAGGCCGCCCAAAGCAGCGCAAGCACGCCATTGACAGCGCGCGGGGGCCAGAATGGCCTCGCGCTGTCCCCAAAACCAGAAAATGAAGAAAACGAGAGCCAGCCAACTCAAAGGAATGAGATGCGGCAAGTAGGCGCACATCGCGAAGTTGATTATCGCTGCTGCGAACAAAGCGCCCGATATGCAGATTGCCAGCCGGTTTCTGCCTACCGACAAATAGCAGGCACATACAATGGCCCCACAGAGCGAGCCGATCATCTCGGGAAGACCACTCGGCCACGAGTAACACCACTGCATGAACGGTGAAAAGAAGTACCACAGCGAGCCGGTGATCGCCCACAGGTTGGATCGAGTCACCATTAACAAAAATGCAAAAACGCCAATTACGAGCAGCAAGGCTTTCAGATACCAGTAGGCCGCAAACGCGTATGTCAGTTTGAAGACAAAGAAAGGCCAAAGCTGGGGGCGAAACAACATGACAATGTCCCGGCTCTGCAGGTTGGCTGTGAGCGAAATGTCATGTCCACCCAGGATCGAGTTCCCCCCCAGCGGATTTACCTTGAGCACTTGGTTAAGAATGGCAGGTGTTTGCGATGCCCATTCGTCGAACCGGATTCCACGAGGATGTCCGATCCAAACGTCCGCTTTGGGCCCCCATCCAAGATCTGCATATACGCCCTCGCTCGATCCGTTGAGGTTTGCAAGGGTGAAAATGAGGACGACGCAGCAGCAGACGAGGCAGAACCAAAGGCCGGCTGAGTTAATAGGAAAGAAAATTTCGGAGGAGATGTCGGTAGGGCGCTGTGTTCGGGCTGCAGTCGACATAGATTAGGTCAAATTGTTTACAATCACTTATAGAGGACCCCACCTGCCCATGGCCAGTAAACCTGCGTTTGCCACGGGAGCCCAAGTCGAGCATGGAAAATTCGGGCTCGGCTCTGTGCTTTCCTGTAATGACGATTACATTGTCATCAAGTTCGACGACCATGGCGAAAAGAAATTCGTCACCTCGATGGTTTTGCCTGCGCTCAAGAAAAGCGACCGGCAGCCGCCGGTAGAAAAGCGGCGGGCCAGTAGAAAAAAAGCGGCGGCTACTCCCGCAGCGACTTAAGGCATCCTTCCACTTTGCAGTGAATATCGGCATCGTCGTTTTCCCGGGCAGTAACTGCGACCACGACGCCTGGTACGCAGTCTCGGAAAATCTGCATCAGCACGCCGAATTCATCTGGCACGATTCCGCCTCGCTCGGCAACGTCGATGCGGTCATTCTACCGGGCGGCTTCTCTTATGGCGATTATCTTCGCTGCGGCGCCATCGCCAAGTTCTCGCCCGTCATGCGCGCCATCAGAAACTTTGCCCGCGATGGCGGCCTCGTTCTCGGCATCTGCAACGGTTTTCAAGTACTCACCGAGGCCGGCCTGCTGCCCGGCGCGCTCGTTCGTAACGACACGCTGAAATTTGTCTGCCGCACCGTTGCGCTCGAGGTGGCGACCAGCAATTCACCGTTTACTCATCAGGCCGCCAAGGGCCAGATCCTGCATATCCCGGTTGCGCATGGCGAAGGTTTTTATATCGCCGATGAGCGCACGTTAGATCAACTGGAAACCGATGACCGCATCGCTTTTCGCTATCGCGAAAACCCGAACGGCTCCATGCGCCATATCGCCGGCATTTTGAATGAGCAGCGAAACGTGATGGGCATGATGCCGCATCCGGAGCGCGCGGCCGATCCGCTCATGGGCTCAACCGATGGCCTGTTCATCTTGCAATCGCTCGCCGGCGCAGCCGTGCAGTCTCCGGTATGATCACGCCCGGGATCGTCGCCTCCCATCAACTCACTCCCGCTGAATACGACAAAATTCTAAAGCTGCTGGGCCGCGAGCCCACCATGACGGAGCTCGGCATCTTCAGCGTGATGTGGAGCGAGCACTGCTCTTACAAGAGCACGCGCATTCATTTGAAGAAGCTGCCGGTCGAAAGCAAGCATGTCCTGCAGGGGCCGGGCGAGAATGCCGGCATTATCGACATCGGCGACGGCCTCGCAATCGCTTTTAAAATCGAATCGCACAATCATCCGAGTTTTATCGAGCCGTTTCAAGGCGCGGCTACCGGTGTCGGCGGCATCCTGCGCGACATCTTTACGATGGGCGCCCGCCCGATTGCCGTGATGGATTCGCTTCGCTTCGGCCCGCTGGATGATCCCGACACGAGCGAGCGCAACGGGCGCATCCTGGAAGGCGTGGTCTCCGGCATCGCGCATTATGGCAATTGCTTCGGGGTGCCCACGGTGGGCGGCGAGTGCATGTTCGAAGAGAGTTACTCCGGCAATCCGCTGGTCAACGTTTTCGCGCTCGGCGTCTTCCGCCATAACGAAATCTTTTATGGCCGCGCCACGGGCGTTGGCAATCCGGTCATCTATGCCGGCGCGAAGACCGGCCGCGATGGCATCCACGGCGCCTCGATGGCGTCGGCCGAGTTCACCGAAGAATCGAAGCAGAAGCGTCCGAACGTGCAGGTCGGCGATCCGTTCACCGAAAAGCTGCTGCTCGAGGCGTGCCTTGAAGCCATGAAGACGGGCGCTATTGTCGGCATTCAGGATATGGGCGCGGCAGGACTGACTTCTTCGAGTTGCGAGATGGGAAGCCGCGCCGGGACGGGCGTTGAGATCGATCTGATGCATGTGCCGCAGCGCGAATCCGGCATGACGGCCTACGAGATGATGCTCTCCGAGTCGCAGGAGCGCATGCTGCTGGTGGCCGAGCGCGGCCGCGAACAGGAAGTCTTCGACGTATTTAAGAAGTGGGGCTTGGATGCGGTGCAAATTGGCGTGGTCACGAACGACGGCATGTTGCGTGTGAAGCATCACGGCGAGATCGTGGCCGAGATCCCGAATCATGCTCTGGCCGAAGAAGCGCCCCGCTACAATCGCCCTTACACGACGCCTTTGCGCACCGCGCCGCTGCATGGCCCCGATGTTCACAGCAGCGATTTAACGGCCGATCTCAAAGCGCTGCTTGCTTCCGGCGACATCTGCTCGAAACGCTGGATCTGGGAGCAATACGATTATCAGGTCCGAACCAACACCATAGCCGGTCCGGGCTCGGATGCAGCCATCGTTCGCATCAAAGGCACGAACACCTCGGTCGCCATGTCTCTTGACGGCAATGGCCGGTATTGCGCGCTCGATCCGCGCCAAGGCGCGAGGCTCATTGTTGCCGAATGTTGCCGCAATCTCTCTACCGCCGGCGCGCTGCCGATTGCAACCACGAACAACCTCAATTTCGGTAATCCCGAGCGCCCGGAAATTATGGCGCAGATCGTGGAATCGATAGAAGGGCTGGCCGAGGCCTGCCGCTTCTTCGAAGTGCCGGTCACGGGCGGCAACGTCAGCCTCTATAACGAAACTCTCGGCGCGCCGATTTATCCAACGCCGGTTGTCGGCATCGTGGGCACGCTTCCAACCGCCGCGCCCACGGGCATGTTTTTCAGGAATCCCGGCCGCCGCGTCATTCTGCTTGGCGGGCTTGGTAATCCCGATTGTCACGAATTCGGCGGGACGCAATACGCCAAGGTCATTCAGGGACTGATCTGGGGCTGCCCGCCGAAGCTCGATATGGAATACGAAAAACGCGTGCAGGAATGCGTTCGCGAGCTGGTGCGCAGCGGCACGGTGGAATCTGCCCACGATTTGAGCGACGGCGGCCTTGCGGTGGCGCTCGGCGAATGCTGCTTCGGCCCTAACAATATGGGTGCGGAGATTCATCTCGATTCCGATCTTGCGCCCGAACTACTGCTGTTCCACGAGGGGCCCTCGCGCATTCTGGTATCCACAGCAAATCCTCAGAAAGTTTTTGAGCTGGCGCGAAACAAAAATGTCCAGGCGGCAGATATCGGCGTTACACTCGAAGCGAGACTGATGATTGGCAATCGCGATCGCGTTCTGATCGATAGCCGCGTTGACGAGTTAAAAGATAGCTGGGCAAACGCTCTCGAGCGCCTCCTCCATAACCCCGTACTGGTTGCAAACGCATAATGGATAAATTCCACGACGAGTGTGGCGTCTTCGCTATTTACGGCCATCCGGAAGCTGCAAACGTCGCCTATCTGGGGCTGTACGCGCTGCAGCATCGCGGCCAGGAAAGCGCCGGCATTGCATCGAGCGACGGCCGCAAGATTTATAGCGCCCGGAAGATGGGCCACGTGGCGGAGATCTTCACGCCCGAAGTCCTGAACGGCTTGCCCGGCAAGCTCGCCATCGGCCACACGCGCTATTCGACAGCGGGCGATACGGCGCTGCGCAATGCGCAGCCGCTCTCGGTCGCCTGCAACAAAGGCCAGATCGCCGTGGCGCACAACGGCAATCTGACGAATGCCATCGAGCTGCGCCGCGAGCTTGAATCGGACGGCTCCATCTTTCAATCGACCAGCGACACCGAAGTTATTCTGCATCTGGTGGCCCGCTCGCGCGAGCGCACGCTCGCGGGCGCATTGCGCGATGCGCTGCTACAGATTGAAGGCGCCTTCTCGCTGGTTTTTCTGGCCGAGGACCGCATCATCATTGCTCGGGATCCACACGGCTTCCGTCCTCTGGCGATGGGACGGCTGGAACTTTCGAATGGCGAAGTCTGCACTGTTTTCGCTTCCGAAACCTGCGCCTTCGACCTGATCGGCGCAACCTATGAAAACGACGTGCTGCCGGGGGAGATGGTGATCGCCGGTCCCGAAGGCATTACGCGCGAGCTTTACACCACTCCCGAAAAGCCGGCTCATTGCGTTTTCGAGCACGTCTATTTCTCGCGGCCCGATTCCATCGTTTTCGGAAAGCCGGTTGCCGAATCGCGCGAAATGATGGGCCGCCTGCTTGCGCGCGAACATCCCGTGGATGCCGATGTCGTGGTGCCGGTACCGGATTCCGGCGTCGCCGCCGCGATCGGTTATGCCGCCGAATCCGGCATTCCGTACCGGCAGGCGCTGATTCGCAATCACTATGTCGGGCGCACGTTTATCGAGCCTTCGCAGGCCATCCGCGATTTCGGCGTCAAGCTGAAACTCAACCCGATTCGCCATCTGCTTGAAGGCAAGCGCGTCATCTTAGTCGACGATTCGATCGTGCGCGGCACCACCAGCCGTAAGATTGTGCGCCTGGTGCGCAGCGCCGGAGCGCGCGAAATCCATCTGCGAATTTCCTGCCCACCGACGATTTCGCCGTGTTATTACGGCGTCGACACGCCTTCGCATCATGAACTGATCGCGGCCAATCACAGCATCAAAGAGATTGAAGCTTTTGTCGAAGCCGATTCGCTCGCCTATCTGCATATCGACGGCCTGCGCCAGGCGGTGCAGGATCGCAAGCACCATTTCTGCTATTCCTGTTACACCGGCCACTACCCGACGCTCATTCAGATCGAGGAGCTTGTGACGGCGAAGACAGGTTGCTGCTGATTAAACTCCTCACCTGCTCGGTGAGCCTTCCGCGATCCCTCAATGTGAGCTGTTTTGTTTCGATAGGCTGCAGGATGCGAAGCGTCACGTTGCCGGGGCGGATCACGCCCGAGCCGTAGGGCAGAACGTTACGCGTGCCCAGTAGCACCAGCGGCACAACGGGCACGCCCGCGCGAATCGCAATGTAGGCGCCGCCTTCTTTAAACGGCTGGAGCACGCCATCATGCGTTCTGCCGCCCTCGGGAAAGATCAGCAGAGAGATTTTCTTTTGCTGAATTGCCTCTGCCGCCTGCTGCATCGTCTTTACCGATGCGCGCGGATCTTCCCGCGGCACCGGAATGTGTCCGGCGCGGCTGAGATGGGTTCCCAGGAACGGAATCTGAAAGAGGCCGCGCTTGGCCAGGAATCGAAACTGCACCGGAATGTGCGCCAGTGCAACCGGCGTATCGTAGTAGCTCGCGTGATTGGCGATGAACACGTAGCTGCCGCCAGGGTCGATTTGTTCCAGCCCTTCTATGCGCACGCGCACGCCGCCGGCGGCCAGCAGCGTTCGCGCCCAGGCGCGTGCAACGCGAATCTGGACGGCTCCGGTGTCGTCGAAAAAGGAAACGATGAGGCTGATGGAGCCGAAGAAAATGGTGGAGAGGACAATCGCAGGACCGGCAATGAAGATACCGCGCAGTTTCTGGAGCAAACGTTCTATTTTACGAGCAGTCCGCGCGCTTCACCCACCAGAAACAACGAGCCGGTAAAAAACACCACCGTCTCCGGCGGCGCAGCGCGCGCCATACGGATCGCCTGCTCGAGATCGGCCGCAATGGCCGCGTTCGGATGCGGCATGATTTCGAAGATCGCCTCCGGCCGAAGCGCGCGCGAGTATTTCGGAGCGGTTGCAATGACGCGCTCGGCGAGCGGAAACAGTTGCCCGGTGACTTCTTCAATGGCTTTATCGCGCATGGCGCCGTAGACGAGCCAAACCGGCCGCTTCTGGCAGTATTGCCTGATGTAGGCGGCCAGAGCAGCCGCGCCGGCGGGGTTGTGCGCGCCGTCCAGGACGAAATCCGGCGCGCGCGAAACAAGTTCCAATCGTCCCGGCCAGCGCACCGTGGCCAGGCCGGCTTGGATCGCTTCGTTCGGAACTCCCAATTGTTTGCAGGTAAGGACGGCGGTTACTGCGTTATCGATCTGATGCCGCCCGGCCAACCCGCACGTGTAGCGTTCATTTTCCAGCAGGAAGCTCGAATCCTCCAGGGTTACTTCCGGCGCCTGAATAACAGCGCAATGGAGTTCTCTTGCCCGCTCGAGAATTACTTCTTCGGCTTGCGGCGGCTGCTTGGAGATCACCACCGGAACGCCGGGCTTCAGAATTCCCGCCTTTTCGGCTGCAATCGATTGCAGCGTGTTTCCGAGCAGCGCCTCGTGATCATAAGAGATGGGAGTGATGACACAGAGTTCGGGTGTTACCACGTTTGTGGCATCCAGCCGCCCGCCGAGGCCGACTTCAATGACTGTGATGCGGGCGCGCTCGCGAAAGAGCAGAAACGCCATGGCCGTGACGGTCTCGAAGTAGGAAGGGTGCGCATCCAGAGTTTCCGCTTTCAAAAGCTCTTCCACCTTCCAGTGAACCGTCTCGAAAAGGCTTGCGAACTCTTCGTGAGTAATGGGCGTGCCATTGATCTGAATGCGCTCGGTTGGCTCGATCAGATGCGGCGAGGTGTAAAGGCCGGTTTGGAATCCGGCGTGTTGCAGTGAGTTGGCAATCATCGCCGAAGTAGAACCCTTGCCGTTGGTTCCCGCCACATGCACGCAGCGTAAGCCGCGCTCCGGATTGCCGAGCGCCGCGAGCAGAATGCGCATGCGCTCCAGATCGAACTTCGCTCCGGCTTTGATCTCATTGCCGAGCGAATACAGATAGCGAACGGAATCCGGATAGCTCAACGCGTCACCAGCATGGGCCGGATCAGATCGAATACGTCTTTTGCGACGATGTGATTGCCGGCGCCGTTTGGATGAATGCCGTCCTGCTGCATCATGTCGCGGTGTTGATAGACATGCAGCAGCAGAAAGGGCATGTAATGCAGATGGTAGTGCCTGGCCAGCTCCGGATACATGCTCGTAAACTCTTTGACGTAATCTGCTCCGTAATTGGGCGGAAGAGTGATTCCGAGCAGAACAATCGGAATATGCGCCGCCTGCAGCCGGGTAATCATCTCTTCGAGGTTCTTTCGGATCTCGCTCACGGGAACGCCGCGCAGTCCGTCGTTGCCGCCGAATTCCAATAAAACCAGCGCCGGTTTATCGGCCAGAACGTTATCAATGCGCGCCAAACCATCGGTGGTGGTGTCGCCGCTGACACCCTGGTTATCGACGCGGTAGTGGTATCCGTTCTGATCCAGCAGATCCTGCAATTGATCCGGGTAGCTTTTACCCGCCACGCCAGCCGTCAAGCTATCGCCAAAAGCGACAATGACGGGCCAGTTGTTCCGGTTGGGCGCGGGCGGCGCAACCGGGGCAGTGGAACTTTGAGCGGCCTTTGGACGTTCCTGTGGTATGGACCCGTTCGAGCTTTTCCCGCAGCCGGAGAATAGGCCGGGCCACAGCGCACAGGCTGCAACAATGAGAAGGAACCGTTTCCCCACAATTTCACATTGACATGCCCTCTGCTACAGACGTGATCCAGGTACGCGAGCTGGTGAAAGTGATTGAGAACCCGCCTGCCCGCGTGGAGATTTTGAAGGGCATCACGTTTTCGGTTCCGCGCGGCCAGTTTCTCGCCGTGATGGGCGCTTCGGGCAGCGGTAAAAGCACGCTGCTCGGTTTGCTGGCAGGACTGGACACGGTCACATCGGGTTCGATTGTCCTTGACGGCACGGAGATCAGCAATATGAAGGAAGACCGGCTGGCGCGTCTTCGCGGCCAGAAGATCGGGTTTGTGTTCCAGTCCTATCAGCTCGTGCCGACTCTGACGGCGGAAGAAAACATTCTGCTTCCGGCAGAGCTGATCGGCCGCAATGGCGACTCGCGCGAACGCGCCAGAGATCTGCTCGACCGCGTCGGATTGAGTAACCGTGGCAACCATTATCCGGTGCAGCCTTCGGGCGGCGAACAGCAGCGTGTGGCGCTTGCGCGGGCTTTTATCACCCGGCCGCCTATCTTAATGGCGGACGAGCCAACGGGAAATCTCGATAGCGCGAATGGACAGCACGTCCTCGATCTGCTGCTCGAACTCAACGGGGAAGCGGAAACGACGCTGCTTCTCGTCACGCATGACCGCAAACTGGCCGAATACGCCGGACGCATCATCACGCTGCATGACGGGACCATTTTGAGCGACGAACTGGTTCGAAGAACGGTGGAAGTCTCTTAAGTGTTTTTTCGCACCGCAAGTAAAATCGCCTGGCGCGACCTGCACGCATCGCCCGCTAAGTTTCTGTTTGTGGTGGTCGCAGTGGCTATCGGTGTGGCTGCATTGAGTGGAGTCAAAGGCTTCGGTTATGCGTTCAAAGGCATGCTGCTCAAAAATGCCAAGCAACTGATCGCGGCGGACGTGCAGGCGCAAACCTGGAACGATGTCACGCCCGAAGAGCTGGCAGCCTTACAGCATCTGGCGCAGAAGGACGGCAGCATGACGCGCGTGACCGAGACCATCTCGATGGCTGCATCGGCTAACCAGCGTGTGCCATTGATGGTTTCGGTGAAAGCAGTGGATCCGCGCGTCTACCCGTTTTATGGGACGCTGACGCTTTCTCCCGCGCAACCGCTTTGTGACTTGCTCAAGAGTGACTCGGACGCTGTGGTCTCTCCCGAACTGCTGATGCGCTTCAAGGTGCCGGTGGGCGGGACGATACGGCTTGGCGGCCAGGATTTTCACATTACCGGGAAACTGATTACGGAGCCGGACCGGCTCGCCTCTGGCTTTGGTCCGGGCATGCGCGTGCTGATGACGCGCGCGGGTCTGGATCGCACCGGGCTGATTCAATACGGCAGCCGTGCGGCGCAACGCTTCCTGTTCAAGCTGAATCCGAACGTGAACCTCGATCAGATGCGCGCGCAGCTCAAAGCCATACTGCCGCGCGTGTTTATCAGCGACTATCGGGAAGGCAGCCCGGCGGTCGGGCGAGCGATCGACAACACGACGACGTTTCTCAGCCTGATCAGCCTCATCGCGCTGATTGTCGGCGCGCTGGGCGTCGCGATGGCGATGTACTCGCATCTGCAGCAGCGCATGGACACGATCGCGACCATGAAAGCGGTGGGCGCGCGGGCGTCGCAGATCATGCAGATCTATTTGATTCAGACGCTATGGCTTGGGATCGCGGGCGGGATTGTTGGCGTCTCCGTGGGCGCGTTGGTGCAGAAATCCTTTCCATGGCTGATCCAGCGCGTTTTCGCATTTCTTCCCGCGGTTCCGTGGGATTGGTCCTTTAGCCTGCAGGGCATGAGCCTGGGCGTACTGGCGACCCTATTGTTCACGGTCCCGCCGCTGCTCGGCGTTCGCAATGTGCGGCCGAGTCTGGTGTTCCGGCGCAACATGGCAGACGCAGCGCTCGAAGACCGCAAACACTGGATTGACAAACTGCCGAGCGCGGGGGGCGCCCTGCTGATCCTGGCTGGATTCAGCGGCATTGCGGTTTGGCTCAGCGGATCGTGGCGCATGGGCGGCTACTTTATTGCGGGCCTCGCGGCCAGCATTCTCCTGCTGGCGCTGGTTGCGGCCGGACTGCTGTTGCTGATGCGCGTTGCCGTTAAAATTCTGCAGCGCAAGCTGCCGGCGGTATTCCGGCACGGCTTCGCCAATCTGTACCGGCCGGGAAATCAGGCGAAATCGGTGCTGGTTGCGCTAGGCGTGGGCGTGATGTTTACGCTCAGCACCTATCTGTTGCAACGCACTGTTCTGCAGCAGGTTTTGAGTGAAGGGCCGGGGCGCGAAGGGAATCTCTTTCTGCTCGATATCCGCAATTCCTCCGGAGTGACGAATCTGGTCGAGTCACAACCGGGAGTCACCGGAAAGGTGGAACTCGTGGGCTACATCGTGGCGCGTATGGCGGCGAAGAACGGCGTGCCGGTTGAGCGGCTCCATTTCCAAAACATTCGCAGCGATCAGCTTCAGACGATTCGTATCACCACTGCGGCCGGCCTGCCCGGCAGCCTCGCAATCAAGCGCGGGCACTGGTGGAAGCCGGATGCAACCGAGCCGCAGCTTGCCATTTCAGAGCAGTCCCAGCGCGCGTTCCATATGCGCCTGGGAGACCAAATTACCTTCCGGCTGGCAGGCCGGACGATCACTGCGCCGGTGGTGGCGATCTTCGCCCGCGAGGAGCGCGCGCCGGTGCGCTACGATCTGGTCTTCCCACGCTATGCGCTGAACGGCCTGCCGGTGGTGTATTACGGCGCCGTTCATGTGGAGCCGTCCAAAATTCCGCAAGTGGAAGAAGCAGTCTTTGACCGGTTTCCCACCGTTACGGTCATGGACCTGGCCGACGTGCTGCGGCGCATTCAGGAAGCGGTGGACCAAGTGGCGCTGGTAGTGCGCTTTCTCGCGGGTTTCGCAATTCTGGCAGGCATTATCATTCTGTCTTCGAGCGTTGCCGGAACGCGCTACCGCCGCATCCGCGAGGTCGCGATTCTCAAGACGCTGGGCGCGACGCGGCGCCGCATCACGAGTATCTTCTCGATTGAGTTCTCCATTCTGGGCGCAACAGCGGGGCTGGTCGGCGGTATTCTTGCGAATCTGTTTACGCGCATCGTGGCGGACCGCTTTATTGATGCCGCATTCGATTTTGACTGGCGCGCGCTTCTGGTGGTGGTGGTCGCGACTGCATTGCTCGCCAATCTTGCAGGCTGGCTTGCCAGCGCACGCATTCTGGATCGGAGGCCGCTCGAAGTCCTGCGCGGCGAGTAGTCAGGCCCGGCGGGGCATACAATGCTGGTCGTCCATGGGCCTGAGCAGCTTGGGAAATGCCATCGTATTCGCGCTGGTTGCGATTGCTGTGTTCGCGCTGGCGGTGGCTTTTATGGCGCGGGCGCTGCCGGGGAACTTGTGGCAGAGGGCGATAGAAGAGGACAATTTGGGCGCCGCCATTTTGTTGGGAGCGGTGATGCTGGCGCTGGGCTGGATTGTAGCGGCGGCATTCCATTGAAGCTGCGGTGGAAAAGCGTTGGAAAATGCGTGGGAATTGAAGATAAATGATTAAAAGCAAAACGATTTTGGGATTCAGGCAGCTTTTCAGCAAGAAGATTGCGGGCTGCGGTTGAAAATGGGCCGAGGTGTGTTATTCTGGCAGCGTCGCCGTAAGCGAGAGCAAACGGCGGAGCCGGCCGGGCAAGAAAACGCTTGCAAGGGCGGGCGAAGATTTGATAAGGTAACTGATGGGCGGTAAAGAAGCCGCTCGCGGGAAGTTAGGGTAGTAGATCCGGTTGGGCGTTCGTGCCTGAACCGATTTGGACTCCATAGCAGTTTCAAGCGGTCCTGAATTCAATTCCAACTACCAGTTTTAAGCAGTTCCCGACCTTTTTCCGAGTACACGCGTTTGCGCCGAAGGGAAGTAGGCTGAAGCAGGCGTGACTCAAACGGCTTTCGAGGCCGGCAGCGCTCAGATCTTGCGGATGTAAATTCGCCATCGTCTGAAGGTGCTGCGCAGTTGTTTGACAATCTGGTTGGACGCAATGAAGTAATTCGTCAGACTTTTTGAGTAAAAGCCGGAGCGATAAAGGGTCCTGGTGCGAATCAGGGCCAATACTCAAAACGATCAAACGAGAGTTTGATCCCGGCTCAGAATCAACGCTGGCGGCGCGCTTAACACATGCAAGTCGAGCGAGAAAGTGGAGCAATCCATGAGTACAGCGGCGT
>JAJPJN010000053.1 GCA_021324185.1 Terriglobia bacterium
CGAGCGCGACCTGCCGGTGATCAATGGCGCGATGCAGCCACGCCTCATTCGCGCGCGCGTCAAAGCCGGTGAGAACGGGATGGAAGATCTGACGTGGCTGCTGCCGGCCGATTACAACAAAGATGATTTCGAAGAGTGGATCAAACTCGAGCCGCAGGAACAGGTGGAGCGTTCGCTGTTTTCGGTTGAGCAGGCAAAAGGGCAGATTCACTGGCTGGAGGCGATGCATCAGGCCGGGCTGTATCGGGACGACATTGCCTACCCGCATCTAAGCCGGCTCGGGTTCGAATTTGAGCTTCCGGTGCCGCTGGCACAAAAAGCGGATAGCCCACCGCCACGCTATTTTTCGGCCATCAATATCCAGCCGCCGGCCACGCCGCGACCCATGATCGCTCAATATTCGGATCACAAGACCGGAACGCCGATTGTGCAGTGGGACGAACCGATCAGCCCCGATGAGAGCGCGGCGATTCTGGCGCGCCTTGCGGCGTATCCGGGCGTCGACGTGTATTGGATGGGGCGCAGTTACCTGGGCCGCAACATATGGGCGGCAGACTTGATGCTGCCATCGCCGGCTCAACTGCGCTCCTGGCCGAAAGAGACAACATTGAAGGCATCCATCATCTATTCAGGCCGGCAACACGCGAATGAGGTTTCAAGTACCAGCCACATTTCGAAGCTCGGCGAGCAGTTAGTGACGGATGCCGCCACGCGCGCGCTGCTGAAGCAGGTGAATGTCGTGCTGCATCCGATCGACAATCCCGACGGAGCGCAGTTGTCGATCGTGCTCGCGAAGATTACGCCGGATAATCTTTTGCATCCGGGCTATCACGGTTCGCTTGCGGCGGATGTCGCGAGCGGGCAAGCCGAGCAGGACCCGGTTTATCCGGAATCTCGGACGCGCCGTCTTCTGCTTGAATCGTGGTTGCCTGACGGCTTTCTCAACCCGCACGGGTATCCGTCTCACGAGTGGGTGCAGCCTTTTTCGGAATATACAGGTTGGGTTCAGACGCGTGAGGGAGCCAACCCCGGGCGCGCGTGGTGGATTCCGCGCGGCTGGTTCACAAGTCTCACTTATATAAGAGATCCGGAGCATCCGTACAGCGAAAAAGTCACGTACGAGCTTCGCGACAAAATCGTCGAGGCCGAACGCGCGGTTCCGGGCTTGCTTCCACTCGAAGAGCGCATGAACGACCGTTATCAGCGGTGGGGCCAACGCTGGCAGCCGAAAGACATGACGCAGCCGATTGTGAACGGTATCCGAATCTACATGGCGCTGAAGGGCAATCCGGCGCAGGGCACAGGGCAGCGCAGCGGCGGGGCTACGGGCGGCGTATCGCCTGATGTGACATGGGATGCCGGATACACGGAGGCACCGGATGAGACGGCACACGGCGATTATATGAAGCTGATGGCTTCTGCCGGGCTGGCGTTTGATCGTGTGCATCTGACCTATCTGGCAAACGGTAAACTGCGCATCCGGCACGTGCAGCGCGAAGCAGGTGACAAGGTGACGTGGCAAGTGCTTCGGGACCGGCCCAATTTACCCGCATCCGAATTGTCGAATCAGAAAGCAGCTAACGCCGAGTCGGAAACAACTCAGCATTAAATCCTTTGGAGCAGGCTTCGAATACCGCCGGCGTGGTCGCGCGTTCCGCTCAGGCGCCGCCTTTTCGCTGGCGCGACACAACCGTCGCACAGCGTAGAACATTAGTGGCGGCCGGCTTGGGCTGGATGCTCGATGCCTTCGACGTTCTGCTTTATTCCATCGTGCTCGCGACGCTGATGCGCGAGCTCGGCATGACAAAAACGACTGCCGGCCTGCTGAACACGCTGACGCTGATCGCTTCCGCGATAGGAAGTCTCGTGTTCGGGTTGCTGGCGGACCGGTTCGGGCGGCGGCGCATGCTCAGCCAGAGCATCCTCATGTATTCGCTGTTCACGTTCGCGTGCGGATTTTCGACAAGCGTTACCATGCTGGCGGTCTTCCGCTTTCTCCTGGGGCTTGGCATGGGCGGCGAGTGGAATTCCGGCGCCACGCTGGTGGCGGAGACCTGGCCCAGCGCATGGCGCGGCCGCGCCATGGGAATTGTGCAAAGCAGTTGGGCGATCGGGTACGCGCTGGCGGCAGTTGTGGCTGGCGTTGTCCTATCTCATGCGAGCTGGCGTTGGGTGTTTTTTGTTGGCGTTATTCCTGCATTCGTCACGCTGTGGATTCAGCACGATGTTCCGGAGCCGGAGCTATGGAGGACGCAGATACAAAGTAAGCCGGCATCCGGCGAGGAAAAGATGAAGTTATGGAGATCCGTACTTCCGCGCCTGGTAGCGCTGCTCAGCATGAACACGTTTGGCATGTTCGCCTGGTGGGGCCTCTTTACATGGCTGCCTGCGTATCTGGCGCTGCCTGCTTCGCGCGGAGGGCGTGATTTCAGCCAGTTAGGCTTTACTTCATTCTTAGTTATTTTGAATCTGGCCGGCATGTTACCCGGATACCTTTTCTTCGGGTTCTTTGCGGATCGATTCGGGCGCAAGCGCACAATTATCATTTACCTGGTGCTGGCCGCGTTATCGGTTCCAGCTTTTGCGGCGGCGAGGCAACCGGCGCTGA
>JAJPJN010000028.1 GCA_021324185.1 Terriglobia bacterium
CCCCGAAGCAGCAAGACCTTCCGTAGCTCGGGCCGAGGTGCTATCGAAAATTGCCGGAACGCCTGCCGCGCCGGATGGCTTTCCCGATGCTTCGGCAGCGCCGCACGGCGCTGTTCCGCCTCATGGCGATGGCGTGAGCGCTTCACCGATCATCGACGTCGCAGCCGATATCGACGAATTGGAATCGATCATTCAGAACGCCCGCGTTTGCGCCTACAACCCGGCAAAAGAGGCCCTGCTCGTCAGCCCCTCCAACCCGCGCGAAGCGCCCGCCGAAGAATTCAGAACTCTTCGCACGCGGTTAAATCATTTGCAGACGTTGCAGCCGCTCCATACGCTGGTGGTAACGAGTGCCTCGCCCGCTGAAGGAAAATCCTTCACCGCAATGAATCTTGCCGTCACCCAATCGCAATTGGCCGACAAACGCGTGTTACTCGCCGATTTCGATTTCCGGCGGCCCACTGTAGACAAGAATTTTCAGGTGCCCGGGTTACCCGGCATCACGGATTACCTGCTCGGGAAAGCTCCGCTAGCGGAAATCATTCGCAAAATCGAAGGCCTGAATCTCTACGTGATGACAGCAGGCGAATCGGTACCGAACCCGCTGGAGCTGTTGAACCTCAAAGAATGTAAAGCTTTGATTCAGGGGCTTCGGAACCACTTCGATTGGGTGATCCTCGATAGCCCCCCGCTGCTCTTCGCTGCCGATGGCAACCTGCTTGCCACCATGTGCGATGGCACCATCCTTGTCGTCCGCATCGGCACGACGACCTTCGATTCGGTTACCCGCGCATTGCAGTCGCTGTGCGAGAACAACGTCCTGGGAGTTGTCGTTAATGGCGCCCGCCGTGGCGAGCTCTACAGCAAGTACACGTATTATCACGACTACTACTACGCGCCGGACTCCGAAGACGGTCAAAGCTCAGACGGAACGGAACAGCCGGAAGAGATTTCGGTTCAATCCTGACGCCATTTTGCAGCAACGGAGCCTGTAGTGGCATCGAACGGCATAGCTATGCCGCTCGAAGCCACAACCCCGGTTAATATCGACAAATACGCTGACACGCACCCGAGGGTACACGAGCTGATTCGTACCCGCTGGAGCCCGCGTGCCTTCTCTTCCCGGGCTGTTTCCGATGAGGATCTGAAAATCGTATTAGAAGCCGCCCGCTGGGCCGCCTCCTGCTACAACGAGCAGCCGTGGCGATTTTTCGTGGGGCGCAAATCCGATCCGGAAGCGCATGCCCGGTTCGTGGATATTCTTGTGCCGGCGAACCAGGTTTGGGCAAAGAGCGCGCCCGTCCTGATTATTATGGCCGCGAAACGAACGTTTTCTCACAACGGCTCGCCCAATTACTACGGCTTACACGATGCAGGCCAGGCGCTCGCACATCTCATGCTCCAGGCCAACGCGCTGGGTCTTCACGCGCACGCGATGGCAGGCTTCGACCGCGATAAAGCACGCCAGGAAATTGGAATTCCAGACGACTATGATCTCGGCGCCGCTGTCGTGCTGGGCTATTTAGGAAATCCCGATCAGTTGCCCGAACAGACGCGCAAAGCAGAGGTGGCAAAGCGCCAACGAAAGCCTCTGGACGAGATCGCCTTCGGTTCGCATTGGAACGAGCCCTTAGCTCTGTAGCCCTTTGAGCCTGTCGATTCCTGTTGACACAGTCGTCATTTGCGTCTATGCTCTTCCTTAGAGCCACTAAGGGAGAGGCATCCCATCCGATCATTCCTAATCACCTTCTGCTTGTTCGCATCGGCTCACACCTTTGCACAAGGCTGCCGGAATCCGACCGCCGGGGAACGAGCCGCCCTCCAGCAGCTTTACGACAAAGATAAGGCTGCCTCAATCTCCGGAGACTGGCAAACGCTTGCCACGCTTTGGGCAGACGACGCCGTGGCCTTGCCGCCTGGAGAGCAGCCCGTCATTGGTATTGAGTCAATCCGCTCATGGCTTCAGCGCACGCGGCTGGACTCGTCAAAAATAGAAGTTACGGACTATTCCATCAACATTCGCGCAGTGTCCATTTGCGGCGATACGGCAATCGAGTGGGGCACGAGTAGCATCGCGTTGCGGCCCAGAGGCGCGCCGGCTGGTTTTCGCGCGAGTGGTAACATCGAGCGCAATTGGAAGCGGCTGCCGGATGGGACATGGAAGATCGAATGCGCCATCTGGAATATGGGGAAGCCGGAGCCTGACGGACCCCGGCCTGATAAACCCGGGCCTGATAAGCCTGCCGTTGATAAAGAAGGATCCACGCATTAATATGGCCCCGCCCGATCAAATCGAGCGCATACCGCAGGGCACGCTCCATTTGCTGGTTTTGCGTATTCTGGCGGCTGGGCCCATGCACGGGCACGGAATCAGCCGGCGGCTCGCTGCCTTATCCGACGACTGGCTGCAATTAGAGGAAGGATCTCTTTACCCATGCCTCTATCGAATGGAAAGACGCGGGTGGATACGCTCTGAACCAGGCGTTTCCGAGAACAACCGGCGTGCCAGATTCTACTCCTTGACCGATTCCGGCCACAAGCAACTGCGTGCGGAACAAGAAGGTTGGCGCAACTTTTCGAGCGCCGTAGAGAGCGTGCTGAAGGGAGCGTGACATGTTGTTCGAGTCCTTACGCGACTGGCAATCCCGGAGGCGCCGCTTTTCCGAGGAATGGGAATTTCATCGCGATCAGATGGCTGCTGAACTCAGGGCCTCCGGCTTGCGCCAGAGCGAAGTCAGGAAAATTGTGCGCCGCCGGCTGGGAAGAAAATCGCGGTGGAGGCGCGCCGCACTGAAAGAAATCGGGGGCGATTGGCGCGCCTTGCTTCGTTGCTATCGGCCCTCCCGTTGTCCTTCACCTTGGGTTGCCCCTGCCTGGCTCGCCCTGGCGCTGGTGATTTTGTTCGTCTGCAATCCGCTGCGCTGGCAAATGCTGAGCAGTTTCATCAGCGAGCCCGGAGATTACGTTCCCATCCGGAAGATGCTCGTGATTCCCGCGGATTTTGCACGGCTGATATGGGGCACGCTCCTGATTTCCGCGGCCATGTGGCTGGCGAGAACCGGAAGAGGACTCCGGATTTCTCTATACGCGCTACTTCTGCTGGTGTTGCTCGCCGCCCTTGGGGTGTTTCTCTGGATCGCTGCCATTCAAGCTTCGATTGCGATTAAATGGCCCTCAGACTTACTTGAAGGCTCGATCCTGTTGGGCTTCTTTTTCGCATACTTCTGGGCCAGTCTCCTGACCGCGAAGCGCTGGCGCGCAGACGTCGCCAGCAGATGCCCTGTTTGCCTGAAGAGGCTGCGCTTCGCCATGACGCGAGGCCGCAGTTGCGATGTGCTGGTCCATCCCCTGGAACTCGAATCGATTTGTCTCGAAGGGCATGGAGCGTTGCGCGAGGACTACTGGAGCAGCAGATTTCAGCCTAGCGCCGGTTTTTGGAAAGATCTGGCTGCGAGTGGGAGCGAGTAAGGGTCACAATCGTAGCGCCCCAACCGCCTGCTTCGGCCGGTGCGTCACGAAAGCCGGCCACAAAAGGAGTGCGGCTAAGAATGGAACGCACCACTTCCCGTTGTACGCCAATGCCGCGCCCGTGAATGATTCGAAGCGCTTGGAATCCGAGCCGGTGCGCTTCTTCAAGATAGGCTTTCACTGCGGAACGGATGTCACGAGGCGCGAACGAGTGCAGATCGAGGATGTCGGTTATGGGTATTTCAACCGGCTCTTCCTCTTCCATCGGCGAATAACCCGCTATGGAATCGGCACGCGTCGCGTCAAGCCCCGCTGCTGGTTTTGAGTCGAGCGGCTGTCGCCTTCGCTTAAGGCGGCGCGGGGAGGAGCATTGCTAAAATCCAACTCGTTTTCCTGATAGGTCAATGGCCGGTCCAGCACCATCTCGACTGTAGAACCCTTACTCAAGGTGGCATCGGGCCCGCGTGTCAGCAACACGCCTAGGAGCCCGGCCGCAGCACCGGCGCCGGCCCCGACTCCCGCTCCTCGCGCCACGTTGCCTGCGGCAGCTCCAATACCGGATCCGATGACCGTTCCGGCAGTCGTTGAGCCAACTACCGTTCCCACATCGCCCTTCTTATCGCCGGGACCTGAGATCTTGTTCTCTTCCCGCTTCAAAGTTTGATCATCCCGCGCGTCGATCGATCCCAGATCGGCGCGAAAATCGCGGCTTACTCCATTCGGTAGCGTGAGCGAGTCGAAGCGCACCTGCAATTCACCCCGGCCTTTCACTCGTCCTGGCCGTTTTACTTCCGTTACCGTCCCTGTCACCCAGCTCCCTTGCGGGATGACAATTTTTCCGTTGGAGAGCACGGGAAAGGCGGTTTCGAGATAAATGCGGTCGCCGATCTGCGCCTGTTTGGTGCTGACGCTATTAATCATGTTCAGCAGAATTCGGGTACCGGGCGCGACAGTATAGGAACCCGCCGGCTGCCCTTCGGGGCGGGTTTTCAAAGCGGGCGCTTGCGGCGCCGGCGCCGGAGCGGTCTGCGCGGCCAGCGAAGTAACTGAACAAAGGGCCAGGAACGGCGTCACGCAAAGGCGCATAATTGTTTCTCACCCGATTTTACCGCTCGTACAGCCTTCTTGAGTACTGTACTGGCTGGCAAATGGTTTAGTTTTGAGACGTCGATCCATTCACATCCGTTTACGGAATTCCCAACGTTTGCCGCCCAGACCTCAAAAACATAGTTGTGAAAAGTGATGCCGTGGCGAAACAAACCCAATTTCCGAACAGGGTCAGCCTGCGGCAATTGCTCGCGCTCGGGCAGCTCCCAAAAACCCGGCATCAGGCGGGATGTTGGCGGGCGTTCCAGGCTAAAATCCGGCCGTCTCGCTCCACCCAGAACAGGATTCGCTTTTCCTGGACCGATTTGCGGGACACGATCTTCACTGGAAAATCGGACTGTGTACCGCTTTGCCGCGCCCGGCACCATTCCGATACAGGACAAATGACGCACTGCGGATTTTTCGGCAGGCAAACCGTCGCGCCGAGTTCCATCATGCCCTGATTGAACATACCCGGCTGCGCTTTGTCCAGCACTGTTTCTGCAATGCCCGAAAGATGGCGTTTACCCGCTGCGGACGCGATATTTGCAGGATCGGTGAAAACACGGCTGAGCACGCGAAACACATTTCCATCCAGCACGGCGTGGGGCAAATGGAAGCTGATGCTGCTGATCGCCGCAGCGGTGTAGTCGCCAATTCCTGGGAGCGCCCGAATAGCGGAATAGTTATCCGGGAATGCGCCGGCTTGCTTCATCTGCCGCGCTGCTTTTTGCAGGTTGCGCGCGCGCTGATAATAGCCGAGGCCGGACCAGCAAGCCAGCAACTCCTGTTCCGGTGCTTCGGCCAGCGATTTGAAGTCAGGAAAACGCGCCAGGAAGCGATGGTAATAAGGAATTACGGCTGCCACCCGCGTCTGTTGCAGCATGATCTCGGAGATCCAGACGGCATAGGGATCACGAGTGTGGCGCCAGGGCAAATCCCGCTGGCGCATAGTGAACCACTCCAGAAGCGCGCGGCGGAACTGCCGCAACTGTTCAGCGCTCAGCAAAAGCCATCCTATACTGGTGAATAATCCCTTCCACGCTCACGTCCAGACGCTTGGATCGAACCTGCCAGGAATGCCCGAAATTTCCAGCTTACAGTCGTGTGAATCCGTTGCTTCGCAAGAAGTTGCCGAAGCCGCAGGGCCGCTGCTTGCCATTCGCGGCGCGCGCGTTCACAACCTGAAGAACATCTCGCTCGATCTACCCCACAATCAGCTCATCGTGGTAACGGGGGTCTCCGGCTCCGGCAAGTCATCGCTTGTCTTCGACACGATTTATGCCGAAGGCCAGCGGCGTTATGTCGAATCGCTATCGGCCTACGCACGCCAGTTTTTGGAGCGTATGGAGAAGCCCGATGTCGATGAAATTCTGGGCATCGCTCCGCCGATCGCGATCAAGCAGAAGAATCAGACCCGTAATCCACGCTCTACCGTTGCGACTGCGACCGAACTGTACGATTTCATGCGCCTGTTATGGGCACGCGCCGGCAGAATCTATTGCCCGAACGACGGGACGCGCATTCAACGGGACACGGTGGATCAGGTTGCTGAAACGATGCTCGCGCAACCGGAGGGCTCGCGCTGGTACGCGTTGTTTCCGGTGAACACGACGGCTGATGGCCGCGCTTTATCAGCGCAGGCGCTGCGAGACCGCTTATTCGAGCTGCGTAAGAAAGGCTTTAACCGGCTTTTTCAGGCCGGAAACACGTTTGAGTTCTCAACGCCGGAATCGCTGCTCGAAATCGATTTCGCAAAGCCGCTGTTCATCCTCGCTGACCGCGTTGTCATCCGGCTGGATTCGCACCAGCGGATTGTGGACACGGTTGAAATCTGTTATCGCGAAGCAGGTGAGATCTTTTTCGAACAGGCCGGCGTAGCCGATCCGCAGACGGTGCATTTCAGCGAGACGTTCGCCTGCAAAATTTGTGGCCAGCAAGCCACCGCGCCCGAACCCACCTTGTTCAGCTTTAACAGCCCGATGGGCGCATGTCCGGTCTGCCAGGGATTCGGCAATACGATCGATTATGATTTCGATCTGGTTATTCCCGACCCGACCATTTCTTTGCAGGACGGCGCGGTAGATCCGTGGACGAAGCCGCAATACACGTGGTACTACGACGAAGAGTTCAAGCCAAAATCGCGCGGCAAAGTGCGGCTGAATGTTCCGTTCGGCGAGTTGAGCCGCGCTGAGAAGGAGTTTGTGCACAAGCACGTGCTTCGCTTCTTCGCCGAAGTGGAACGGAAAAAGTATAAAGTCCACGTGCGCGTCTTTATGAGCCGTTATCGCGCCTATACGGAGTGCCGGGCCTGCCGCGGCAGCCGCTTACGGCCGGAAGCGCTCTGGGTGCGGCTGGGAGAATGCAATATCGCGCAGGTCTCGCAGATGAATATTGCGCAGGCGAGGCAGTTTTTTGACGATCTCGAGTTGAGCCCGGAAGAGCGTGAGATCGCCGATAAAGTGCTGGCCGAAATCCGGCAGCGCTGCAAATTTCTGCACGATGTGGGCCTCGAATATCTGACGCTGGATCGCCTGTCCGCAACGCTGTCAGGCGGCGAAGCGCAGCGCATCACGCTTGCCACTTGCCTGGGCTCGCGGCTGGTGGGCGCTATCTATGTTTTAGATGAACCCTCGATTGGACTGCACAGCCGGGACACCGCGCGTCTGATACAGATCCTCAAAGATCTGCGCGAATTGGGCAACACAATTATCGTTGTGGAGCACGATCCAGAAATTATGGCGGAAGCGGATCACATCGTGGACCTGGGACCGGCAGCGGGCGAGAACGGCGGGCGCGTGGTTTTTGCCGGTTCGTTTCGAGAATTACTGACGCGTGAGCCGGCAACCTCTCTGACCGGGCGCTATCTTCGCGGTGAGCTGGCGGTGTCGCGGCCGCGAGAGCGGCGAAAGATAAATCCGAAGCGCACCATTCGTTTCTACGGCGCGCGCGCCAACAATCTCAAGAACGTCGATGTGGAGATTCCGCTGGGAATGATGGTCGCGGTCACGGGCGTGTCCGGGTCCGGCAAATCCAGCCTGGTGCACGAGGTGATTTACCGGACGCTCGACCTGCATGTGAACAAACCACGCGAGCACGATGAGCAGACTTTCGAAACCGAAAGCTCAGCCCGCAAGCTCGCACTCAAGCGGGTGGAGCGCGCCGATCTGCTGACGAGCGCCGTCATGGTGGATCAATCGCCGATCGGGAGAACGCCGCGCTCGAATCCGGTGACGTATGTCAAGGCGTTCGATCTGATTCGCGATCTGTTTGCGTGCACGCCGGAAGCACAGCGGCGCGGATACACGGCTGGACACTTCTCATTTAACATTCCGGGCGGCCGCTGCGAAACCTGCCAGGGAGACGGCACCGTCACGGTGGAGATGCAGTTTTTGGCGGACGTCGAACTGGTATGCGAGGACTGCAAAGGAACCCGCTTTAAGCAAAGTGTCCTGGATATCCGCTACAAAGGGCTGAATATTCATGAGGTGCTGCAACTGACGATCCGCGAGGCGCTTTCGTTCTTTGCCGATACTCCCCGGCTGGTTGCCAAGCTCAAAGTGCTGAACGATGTCGGCCTGGGTTACTTGCGACTAGGCCAATCGGCCACAACGTTGAGCGGCGGCGAAGCACAGCGAGTTAAGCTGGCCGCTCATCTCGCGCAGGCGACCTGTGAGGGAACGCTGTTTCTCTTTGATGAGCCTACCACAGGTTTGCACTTTGATGACATCTCAAAGCTGTTGCAATCATTTGAGCGGCTGATTCTGAACGGCGGCAGTATTCTGGTTATCGAGCATAATCTCGATCTGATCCAGGCTGCCGATTGGATTATCGATCTGGGCCCGGAAGGCGGTGAAGCCGGCGGGCGCATCGTAGCGCAAGGCACGCCGGAAGCCATCGCAAAGGCGCCGGACTCGTACACGGGCAAATACCTCAAGCAAGTGCTGAAGCAGCGGGCGATTGCCTGATGGCTGGACTGCGCGATCTCCCTTCGGTCGATGAGGTTCTGCGCAGCCTGAGACACCTGAACGGCATTCCGCAAACCGTGCTGGCGCAACAGACACGGGCGGTGATTTCTGAGCGGCGCAGAGCGCTTGCGCGAGGAGAACCTGTTTCAGACATCCCGGTTCAACGCGCTGTGGAAGAACGTGTGCAGGTATTGCTGAGCCGTTCGCTTCGTCCCGTGATCAATGCAACCGGGGTGATTCTGCACACGAATTTAGGGCGCGCGCCGCTAGCGCATTTCGACCCGATCAAAGGCTATTCCAACCTTGAATACGATCTGCAAACGGGCCGGCGCGGCAAGCGCGATGTCCACACGGCCGGTCTTTTAGAAGCGCTGCTCGGAAGGCCGGCGATTCTTGTGAACAACAATGCATCCGCCGTTTACCTGGTTCTGAATGAGCTGGCGAATGGGGGTGAGGTGATCGTTTCGCGCGGGGAGTTGATCGAGATCGGCGACGGGTTTCGGATTCCCGAGATCATGGCGCGATCGGGCGCCATTCTACGAGAAGTTGGCACGACGAACCGGACGCGTTTGGAGGACTACGAGCAGGCAATCACCGACAAAACGCGCCTGATTCTGCGCGTCCATCCTTCGAATTTCCGCGTGACCGGATTTACTTCACGCCCGGAACTCAGCGAACTGGCGAAGCTGGGGCGCGAACGAAAGATTCCCGTTTATGAAGACCTGGGAAGCGGTTGCCTGGTCGATCTGCGCGAGTACGGAGTGAATGAGCCGCTGGCGCGCACGAGCCTCGATGAAGACATCGATGTGATTTCGTTCAGTTGCGACAAGCTGCTGGGTGGACCGCAGAGTGGAATTATTGCGGGCAAGCCAGAGATTGTGCAGCGCGTCCGGCGCAATGCAATGTACCGGGCGTTTCGGACCGACAAACTGGTGATTGAGGCGTTGGAGACCACACTGCGGCATCTGCTGCTGCAGAACTGGGACGCCATTCCGACGTTGCGGATGATATTTACTGAACCGGATGAGTTGCGCGAGCGAGCCGGGCGCGTTGCGCCTCGTCTGGCTGACTTGGGGGCAGCGATTCGAGAGAGCGAAGCGCCGATTGGCGGCGGATCTACACCCGATCAGACGTTGCCAACATGGGTTGTTGAGCTTTCCGTTCCCAAGCCGAACGAGTTTGAAGCGAAGCTGCGGCAAGCGGCAGTTCCAGTGATCGCCAGGATTGAGCGTGACCGGGTGGTACTCGATATGCGCACGGTGGCGGAAACGGAAATCGAAGCGCTGGTTGAGGCTATTCTAAGCGCCAGATAAATTTGCCGGCGACGATGGTAGCGACCGGGCCGCCCTTGAACTTACGGCCGTGAAAAGGAGTGTTGCGGCTCTTCGAAGGAGAGCGGTTCACATCGTAGGTCCATTCGCGGTCGAGATCGAAAACAGTGAGGTCGGCCGGAGCGCCTGGGCGGAGACTTCCCTGCTCTAAAGAAAGAATTCCGGCGGGTCCCGAAGTGAAGAGACTCACGAGCTTCGGCAGGGGAACTTTGCCGGTGTGATAGAGCCGTTCTAATGCAAGGCCGATGGCCGTTTCGAGCCCGATGATGCCGAAAGGGCAGCGCTCGAATTCCTGCATCTTCTCGGCGCCGGGATGAGGCGCATGATCGGTGGCAATGGCGTCGATGGCGCCATCTTGAACTCCCTGCAAAACGGCAGCTACATCGCTCGTGTGGCGCAGCGGCGGTTTCATTTTGTAGTTGCTGTCATAGGGAGGCATGTCGGTATCGGCGAGAACAAAGTGGTGCGGGGTGGCTTCGGCGGTCACTTTGAGGCCGCGTGACTTGGCGAAGGCCACCATTTCAACGGAGTATTTCGAAGAGAGATGGGCCACATGATAACGGCAGCCGGTGACTTCGGCGAGGATCAGATCGCGGGCAACCATTACATCTTCCGAACTGCGCGGAATACCACGTAAACCAAGGCGCGTGGATTGGACGCCTTCGTGCATGTCGCCGCCGGCGCTGAGATTTAGATCTTCGCAGTGTTCGATATAAGGAAGATCGAGCGCCCGCGCGAACTCCATGGCGCGGCGCGCGACGCGCGCGTTCATGACCGGCTTGCCGTCATCGGAAATGGCCACGATGCCGGCCTGTTTCATGGAAGCGATCGCAGAGAGTTCTTCCCCGGCGCTGTCCTTGGTAATGGCGCCGATGGGAAAGACATTCACCACCGCAAAGCGCCGCGCGCGATCGCGTATGTAGCTGGTCACGGTGGCGCTGTCGTTCACTGGCTGCGTATTCGGCATGCAGCAAATGGAGGTAAATCCTCCGGCGGCGGCGGCTCGCGAACCGGACTCGATGGTTTCGGCATGCTCGAAGCCCGGTTCGCGAAGATGCACATGCATATCGATGAAGCCGGGCGCGACGATCAGGCCGGAGGCATCGAACTCCTCGGCGCCGGGAGCAGAAAGATTCTCGCCGATGTGTTGAATGAGCCCGTCTTCGACAGCAACATCGCAAACACGATCCAGATTCGACGCGGGGTCAATCACGCGGCCGTTCTTGACGACGAGACGGCTCATTGCATGAGCACTCTTTCGAGCACAGCCATACGGACAGCGATGCCGTTTTCAACCTGATTGAGAATGGCGGAGCGCTGCGAATCGGCCACTTCGGATGAGATCTCGCGGCCGCGATTGATGGGACCGGGATGCATGACGATGACGTCGGGTTTGGCGCGTTCGATGTGTTCCGGGCGCAAACCGAAAAACTGGAAGTATTCGTTGGCGGGGAAAGCCGCTTCATGCTGGCGTTCGAGCTGGACGCGCAGCATCATGATCACGTGGGCATTGTCGATGGCTTTAAATATGTCCGTGGTCAATTCGATGCCTGGGGCTATAGACGCCAGCTCAGAGGGGACGAGCGAAGCAGGACCGCAGAGCACGATTTGAACGCCGAATTTTGATAGCAGGAAAATGTTGGAGCGCGCTACACGGCTATGTGCGATATCGCCGATGATGGCGATGCGCAGGCCGTCGAGACTGCCGCGGCGGTCGATGATCGTAAGCGCATCGAGGAGGGCTTGCGTCGGATGCTCATGCGTTCCGTCGCCGGCGTTCACGATGGGAATGGGCAGGTAACGCGAGAGGAAATGCGGGGCTCCCGAGGCGGAGTGGCGCATCACGATTGCGTCAGGGCGCATGGCGCCGAGGGTGTTCAGAGTATCGACGAGGGATTCGCCTTTCGAAACGCTGGAACCGGCGGCAGTGATGGAGAGAATATCGGCTCCGAGGCGCCGGGCAGCGATCTCAAAGCTGGTGCGGGTGCGGGTGGAGGATTCAAAGAAGAGATTGACGACGGTGCGGCCGCGCAGAGTATCGAGCCGTTTGAATGTCTGGCCGGCGGCGGGTTGGAAGAATTTAGACCGGGCCAGAATGGCTTCGACGTCGTTGCGCGAGAGCGATTCGATATCAAGCAGGCCGGCCGGCATGGTCAACTCGCCGGTGCTTGCGCCGCTTCGTCCAGGCGTTCGACGAGCATGACTTTTTCCTGCCCGTCGATTTCGTGGAATTTCACCTCGATGATTTCGTTATCGCTGGTCTGCACCATGCGGCCGATGTAACGGGCTTCGATAGGCAATTCGCGATGGCCGCGATCGATCAGCACAAGCAGTTGCACGCGCGCCGGGCGGCCGTGATCGAACAAGGCATCGAGCGCGGAACGAATGGTCCGGCCGGTGTAGAGAACGTCGTCCATGAGAACGATGTCTTTGCCGACGACGGGAAAATCGATCTGGCGCGCATTGAGCACGGGACGGTCGGCCACGGTCGAGAGGTCATCGCGATAGAGATTGATGTCGAGCATGCCCACTGGGATTTTGCGCCCTTCGAGGCTTTCGATTTTGGCGGCGAGGCGCTGGGCAAGCGGGACGCCGCGTCGCTTAATGCCGACGAATGCCAGGCGATCGAGGTCGTTGGTCTTTTCGAGAATTTCGTGGGCGAGGCGGACGAGCGTGCGGTCGATCTCGGAGGCACTCATCAACTGCTTTTTTTCAACGACAGTCGGCATCAATGTGGCGGTACTGCTTGCGCCAGATTAGCATGGCGGCGGGAGCTAGTCTTTGAGGCGGCCGCGGATCTTGCGAGCGAGGCGCTCGATTTCTTCGGTCTTCTTCAGAGATGAGACGGAGAGGACGTGCTCGCCGGATTTCTGCAGCTCGTCGCGAAGCTGTTGAGCCACGGCGATGAGATCGTTCACGTCTTTCAAAGCCTGCTCGTGATCTTCTTTCGCGATAGCGTCTTTCTGCGACTTGCCGTTGGGTAACTTTGTATCTTCGTCCGGGTTAGGAGGGATGGGCAGTTGACGATTATCCTGCTGGTTGGGCGTTTGCCCGAGCAAGGCTGCGGAGGCAAGAAGGTTCAGCAGCGCGATGCGGCGGGTAGCGCCCATACGACTGTTATCATAAGCCACTTATGAGGTGCGCTCAGTGGAGGTAGGCGTCGGCATTGTCGGCATTGGCAATGTGGGCTCGGGCGCGTTGCAGATCCTGACGGAGAATGCCAAATCGATTACCGAGAAGCTTGGTTTTCCGCTGCGGGTAAAGGTTGTTTGCAGCCGCAATATCCGGGCAAAAAAATTGCCGGCCGGATGCAGCGAGGTGACGCGGACGACGGACTGGCAGGACGTGGTGCGGCATCCGGAAGTGGACGTCGTTGTGGAGACGATTGGGGGAACGGCGACTGCCAGCCATGTGATTGAGACCGCGTTACGCGAGCGCAAATCGGTAGTCACGGCGAATAAGGAACTGATGGCGCTGCGGGGAGCGGACCTGTGGGCGCTGGCTAATCAGAATGGCGTGAACCTCACGATGGAGGCGAGCGTTGCGGGCGGCATTCCGATTCATACTGTGCTGCGCGAAGGGATTGCGGGAGACCGGGTGGTTGAGTTGTACGGAATCCTGAACGGGACCAGCAATTTCATTCTGACGGAGATTGAGAAGAGCAATGCCGCTTTCGATTCGGTGCTGGCAGAGGCGCAGCAGCTTGGTTATGCCGAAGCAGATCCTTCGGCCGATATTGACGGGCTGGATGCACGCTCGAAGCTGGCGATTCTGGCGGCACTCGCGTTTGGGGAAAAACTCACGCCCAACGATATTTACACAGAGGGCATCCGGCGCATCATGCCGGTGGATTTCCAATATGCGCATCAATTGCAATACACGATCCGGCTGCTTTGCCTGGCGCGGCAGACCGAGGAGGGGCTGTTACTGTCGGTTCGACCGAGCCTGATTCCGCAGGCGGCAATTCTTGCGCACGTGAAGGGCGCGTACAACGCGATCTGGATTCGGGGCCAATACGGTGAGGACACGTTTTACTACGGACGAGGCGCGGGATCGAAACCGACGGGCGTTGCGATTGTCAGTGACCTGATGCGGGTGGCGCGCGAGATTCGTTTCGGCAGTCCCGAGCGCGTGAGCCCCTTTGCGCACGAACGGCTGGGAGACTACAAGCCGCTGAAAGTGCCGATCCAGAAGGCACCGTATTATTTGCGCTTCCGGGTTGAGGACAAGGCCGGCATTATTGCGGCGCTCGCGACCATTCTGGCGAAGCACAATATCGGCATCGATGCCGTGCTGCAGTTACCGCGCGAAGACTGGCGCGATCTGCCGTTTGTGATTACTACCGAGCCGGCGCAGGAGCAAGCGATCCGGGAGGCCGTGTTTGAGATTCGGGACGCGGAATTTTTGGTTGAACCTCCCTTTGTGATGCCGATGGAGCGGGGATTTTAGGTGAATCGCCGGGGCCCAGGAGAAGGGCTTTTGCTGTGTTAGGATTGCAGAAGACCCGCCATTCTTGTTGACCGGGAGAGGTGGCTGAGTGGTCGAAAGCAGCGGTTTGCTAAACCGTCGTAGGGGCCTAAACCTCTACCGGGGGTTCGAATCCCCCCCTCTCCGCCAGAGCCGGAAGCACGAAGACGGCGCCGCCTGGAAAGGCTGGCCCCGCAAGGCCATTTGAAAAAACGAAGCCATTTTGGTTAACCAGCGGGTTGGGCTAGGGCTTGGAGGCGGGCCGCAATGTCGGGCGGAACGTAGCCTGCATCGAGGGCTGCGAAAAACTCGGCTTCGGACTCGAAGGGTTCGATGCCGGAGAGATCGCCGGAATTTGAAGCGGCTGCTTCGGCTTCGGCCTCGCGGGTCTGTTTGCGGCGTTCGGATTGAAGTTCGTCGAGTTCTTTGAGGGCTTGGCGGCGCTTGCGATCGAGGCGCGCTTCCTGGATGTGCAGATTGCGGAGTTCCTTCTGATAGGTCAGGTGCGTTTGCA
>JAJPJN010000153.1 GCA_021324185.1 Terriglobia bacterium
CCGCGCGCGGAGACGTCGGCCGATTACATCACGATGGGCTTCGATGAAGACCTGAACAAGGCGACCGAAATTGCAGTGCGCGAGATGATCGACTTCCTTTCCACCGAGAAGCACATGAGCAGAGAAGAAGCTTATATGCTGACGAGCGTTGCAGTAGATGTGGGCATTACGCAACTGGTGGACGGCAACAAGGGCGTGCATGCGCTGTGCCCGAAGGCGATCTTCACGCAAAGTAAAGATGTGCCGATGATCGGTGCGGGCAAAGAATAAGTATTGACAAGCCTAGTTATCTAGGGGTATGCTGCTCCTAGCTGCATGCCGAAGAACGATCTCCAGGGAACCTTGGACTTGCTGGTTCTCAAAACGCTATCCCGCACGCGCGCGCTGCATGGCTACGGCATTGTGCGTCACATCCAGCACGCTTCCGATGACTTGCTGCGGGTCGAAGAAGGCTCGCTTTATCCGGCGCTGCATCGGATGGAGCAGCGTGGTTGGATCGCCTCCGAATGGGGGATCACTGAGACCAATCGAAAGGCGAAGTACTACCGGTTGACAGCTTCCGGACGGAAGCAGTTGCAGGCCGCTGAGCAAGATTTTCAGGAACTGGTGAAAGGCGTATCCGCGCTATTGCGCTACGCATGAGGTAATCCGTGTCGCTATACCGGCGAGTTGCGAACCTGTTTCATCGCGCGAAGCTCGAAGAGGAGATTGAGGCTGAGCTTCGCTCGCACATTGCACTCAGGACTGACGAGAACATCGCGGCGGGGATGACGGCGGAGGAGGCACGCCGCGATGCGCTGCTTCGTTTCGGCAGCCGTAGCGCGTTGACAGAGGCTACGAGAGCGGCGGATACGGCGGTGGTGCTGGATGGCATCGCGCGCGATGTTCGCTATGCGGGGCGGCAGTTGTGGAAGTCACCCGGGTTCGCCGCCGCGGCGATTCTGACGCTGGCGCTCTCGATTGCAGCAAACGTGGCGGTTTTCAGCGTTCTGAATGCACTGGTGCTGCGGCCGGTACACGTGGCGGGCTCAGACCGGCTGTTCCAGGTGGTGAATAAGCGACAGGGGGACATCAGCCAGTCTTACCCGGACTACCTCGACTATCGCAGCCAGAACACGACCTTCCGCGACATGGCGATGTACCGGATTGGATTCGCAGGTATGAGCACGCGCGCGGCCGCTTATAAGTGCTGGCTATACGAGACGTCGGGCAGTTACTTTGGCCTGTTAGGCGTGAGGCCGGAGCTAGGGCGGTTCTTCGATTCGCGTGATGAGCGAGGCCCGAATTCCGCTTCTTACATTGTCCTGAGCGATGGCTTCTGGCGGTCGCATTTCGGGGGCGATCCGCAGGTTACCGGCAAGACGGTGGAGCTGAATAAATACCCGTACACCATCATTGGCGTCGCGCCAAAAGAATTCCACGGTACGGAACAGTTTTTCTGGCCGGATCTGTATGTGCCGATCGTTAATGAAAAACAGATCGAGGGATTTGATTTTCTAAAGAACCGCGCCAGCCACGGTTCGTTCATCATCGGAATGCTGAAGCCGGGCGTGAGCGAGCCCCAGGCAAGCGACAATCTGAATGCCATTGCGCACGCCCTGGCAAAGCGCTATTGGCAGGACGACGGCCTGTATGCGCGCCTGGTAAAGCCTGGCTTGTTCGGCGATCAGATCGGCGCGCCGGCGCGCCGATTTCTGGCCGCCACAATGATCCTGGCCTTGTTGGTTCTCGTCGCAGCGTGCATGAATCTGGCGAATATTTTTGCGGCGCGCGCTTCTGACCGCGGCCGCGAGCTGGCTATCCGGCTGGCGATCGGTTGCAGCCGGTTGCATATTTTGCGCCAGCTATTAACGGAAGCTCTCTTGATCTCGCTGATCGGCGGCGCGGCAGGCACGCTGTGCGCTGCATTTTTGCTGAGTACGCTCACGTACTGGCAGCCGTTCGCGGAATTCCCGATCCACGTTAGCGTGGCGCCGGATGTGAGGGCATACGCGGTCGCGCTGATGCTGTCGCTCCTAGGTGGAATCGTGCCCGGGCTATTTTCTGCACGGCAGATCTGGGGCATGGATGCAACGCAGGTGATGAAAGGCGGCGCCGGTGAGACAGCTTTTCGGCGCTTCCATTTGCGTGATGTTTTGCTGGGCGCGCAAATTGCAGTATGCGCGTTGTTGTTGACGGCCTCACTGGTGGCGCTTCGCGGGATGGAACGCTCGCTCCACGCTCCTTTGGGGTTTCAACCGCAAGCCGTCCTGCTTGCGTCGACAGACCTGAATATGGGCGGTTATTCAATGGATTCGAAGCGCACGGTTTACAGGCGCATCTTGCAGGAAGCAGCGCATCTTCCGGGCGTCATCGCCGTGGGAGCCATTGATGAGGCGCCTTTGGGCGCTGGCGGCAACAATACGTCAGCGTACCGTGAAGGAACAACCGATTTTCGCCCCTCAAACAGCGTGCTGAGTGGATCAACTTACGTGATCTCGCCGGGGTACTTGCAGGCTGCGCAAACGCGGCTGCTAGCCGGCCGGGATTTCACCTGGCATGACGATACCAATGCGCCGAAGGTGGCCATCGTCAATGAGACGTTTGCGCGTGAAATGTTTGGAACGCCTCAGGCTGTGGGCCGGCGCTTCGTTCAAGGGGACGGTGCGCTGTATCAGATTGTGGGCGTGGTTGCGGACGGCAAATATAATTTTCTGACCGAGCGCCCGACTGCGGCGATGTTTTTTCCGGCGACGCAGTATCCGGACAGCGATATGACATTAGTTGTTCGTTCGCACCTGCCGGCTGGCGAAATGGCAGCCGCTTTGAATCGCACGCTCACCAAGATTGACCCCGACCTGCCGTTCACGATTGAAAGCTGGGAGGATGCGCTGGCGCTGGTGCTGTTTCCGGCGCGCGCAGCGACGCTCACGCTGGGAGTGATGGGGCTATTTGCGGCGATACTGGCCATCACTGGAATATTCGGCATGACTGCTTACGCGGTTTCAAAACGCAAAAAAGAATTCGGCATTCGCATTGCGCTGGGCACGCAGCCGGTGCAGTTGATGCGGACGGCGCTGGGCCGGCCGCTGGTGCTGCTGCTCGGGGGTTCGGCGCTCGGACTCACCTTTGGCGTGTTAGCCAGCCGTTTGCTGGCGCAGATCGTCTATGAAGCGACACCGCGCGATCCGCTGGTGATGACGGGCGTCGTGATTGCAATGGTGGTTGTGGGAATGGCGGCTACGTGGATTCCGGCGAAGCGCGCCTTGCGAATCGATCCGGCGGCATTGCTGCGGGAAGAGTAAGCGCGTCACAATCGTTCCCAACCGGTATGCTCCAGCGCCGGAGGGAACAGCTCGGGATGCAGTATCTCCGCGAAGATCTGAAGCGATTCCACCAGGCGCGGCCCTGGCCGGTTCATGTACTGATTTCCATCGCAGAGGAAAACATTGCCGGTCCTTACCGCACGCATGTCGCGCCAATCCGGCCGTTCTGTGAGCCAGTGCATCTCCGAACGAGCGCGCGCCAGATCGAAGCCGCAAGGCAGAACCACGATTGCATCGGGATCAGCCTCTCGCAATTGTTCCCACGTCAGCCAGGGCGCATGCCGGCCGGCAATGCCGAAGAGATTGCGACCATTCGCCATCTGGATCAGCTCGGGAACCCAGTTCCCGGCAGCCATCAACGGCTCGAGCCATTCAATTGCAGCGACGGTGGGAGTTCGCGCCGCGCTTTTTGCTTTCTGCTGGATGGCCGCCATTCTGCCTTGTAGCGCGGAAACGAGTTGTGCTGCGGCGTCCTGACACCCACAGGCAGCGGCGACTCGGCGGATATCGGCCCACAGATCCGCCAGCGCAAAGGGCTGGAGCGAGACTACTTGTGCGCGGGTCTGAAATTCAATTTGTAAAGCGCGCTCCACATCGCTCAAGCTGACCGCGCAGACCTCGCATTGGGTTTGGGTGATGATGTGGGTGGGCGCCAGGCGCCTGATGAGGGCTGCGTCGACATCATAGACGCTCAAAGCGCGGCGGAGGCGATCTTTGACGAGGGCATCGATTTCGGCACTGGAGCCATTTACCGGAATCGCTGGCTTTGTGCAGATGGGAAGGGACAAGACCGAGGCAGGGAAGTCGCACTCGTGGGAGCGCCCCACCTGGAAGCTGCCGAGGCCGAGGGCATGGACGATTTCGGTAGCGCTCGAGATGAGCGGAAGCAGGCGCAGTTCGGGCACGTCTTCAATATTAGGACCTGGTGAGCGCCCACTCGAGTTATAGCTCAGGGAATTCGGTTGGGTGGGCTTTGCTGTTGGGCTTTAGAAGAATTTAACGGGTTGGGGTGTCGTGTTGCTTGTGGGTGTTAGTGGCGGAGCAACCATCGTTCCCTGAGCATATCTCTTTGATTACGCCGTACTGTATAGCACCTTTGGTGCCAAATTTGCGACTACGTATTTTCTTAGAGTTGCGGGATATCCCCGTGAGCTTGCGCACGCAGTTTTTACCTATGCAAGCAGGAAAGCATCACAGTACCGGCGAAGAGCGGCCAGAACGGGTGATTTAATTTGACCCGGGAAGTGTCGCGGGTAGCGTGGAGGGTCGGCTGACGTGTCCGGAAAGCGCTTCCTGAAGCGTGATGTGATTGGCCTGAAGCGTGGTTCCCAGCGTCTCATCAAGCGAAACGTGCGCGTTGCTGTAGGCGACCAGCGCCGCAACCTCGCTCGATTGCGCGGCTGCCAAATCACGCTGCTGTTGGACCACGTTGTAGGTGGTGGATGCGCCTAGGGAGAACTTTTTCTGCTCGGCATCAAGCAGTTGCTGCTCCAGAATGCGGTTGCGCACGGCTGCTTCGTATCGAGCACGCGCCTGCTGCAAAGCAACCACCTGATTGGAGACATCGACGGCAAGCTGATTGACGTCTTTTTGGAGCTGGAGCGAGTTCTGCCGGACGGTTAGTTGATCGATGGCAGCGTCTGCCAGCGCTTCTCTGTTGCGCACATTGGCAGCGATAAACGCGCCGGCACGCTCAGACGGGAAATTTCTACGAAAGACCTGGCCGAGAGCATTGCCGATTCCGCCGACAAAGTACGGATCGGGGAATTCACAAATGCTGTTGGGCGGTCCGGCCGAAGGGGGACACGGGCCGAAGCCGGGCGGAATGGTGGTCGCCCCCAACTGCTGGGAGGAACTGAAGACACGCACCGCTTTGGGCGCGCCGGAGAGGCCCTGAGCGGAAGCGCTCGCCAATCCGGCGAGTTGCGGCAAAACTCCGTTGGCCGTACCCAGGGCGGTGATTTCAGTGTTTTTCAGATTGTTTTGCTCAATGGCCAGGTCGGTTCGATTGGCGCGAGCGGTGGCAATCAGATTCTTCAGGGGCGGAAGTTCATCGTGCTCCGGAACCTCGATCCGGTCGAGAGGAATAATGTCGGCTTCGGCGAAGAGCGGGTCTGCCAAACCATTCCTGCTCAGGATGTTCTTGAGCGAGAGCTGCTGCTGTTCGAGGGTAGTCTGCGAGACGACGAGATCCTGCTGGCTGGAGGCAACCTGCGCTTCGGCAGTGGTGATATCGAGAGGAGCGAGAGTACCGATCTGCACCTGTTTCTTGTTGTTTTCAAAGAACGTCTGCGCGACATCCAATGCGGACTGCTTTGCTTTGACATCCTGGTAATCGGCAACCAGCCCGTAGTACAGATTGAGCACTTCGGAGACGATGGCGATGACCTGGCCTTTGAAGACGGTGTCAGACATGGCGAGCGTGTTTTGCGCAACCACGATGTTGCGGCTATTGACGGCGGTTCCGAACCCCTGCAAAAAGTTGTGTTGCAGCGAAATGCTGAGAGTGGTGCTGCTCGACGGGTTCAAAATATCGCTGACTGCGTTTTCGTTCAAAAAGGAATCTTTATACGAGACGCTGTATTGGCCGCCGGTGATAATGCCTTGAGTAAGCGACGTCGTATTGTTGCGTGTATCGTCGATGACGCTGTAGGTTCCCTGCGAGAGCAGCAGATTGGGCAGAAGCTGCGTGCGGTGGGAGAAGGTTTGCGTTAGCTGGAGTGTCGGGTCGAGCGATGGCGTTACCGGACCGATCTGCGAAATGGTCGCGTTCGCCGTATTGGTGTTATTCGTGCCGCCTCCGTTGATACTGACACCGGCGGCTGTCTGGGCGCCGGAAATGCCCTGGCCGCTTGCCACCGATCCGGCTTGGGATGCGCCGCTTGGAACGCCGGGTAACGCGCCGCCGGCCTGCAAACGTTCCAGACTCCAGGCATCGATCAGCGGGTTATAGCGGGCCGATTCGAGATCAATATTGTTTTCGAGCGCCAGAGCGATGGCATCCTGCACAGTCAGGTAAACTTTGCCGGCGCGAATCAGATCGCGAATACGCAGCGAATTCGTGGTCCGCACGGGCGGGACATAGGGCGCTTCATAGGGCCGCAGGATAACCGGGGCCTGGGGGCGGACCGGAGCAATCTGTCCCGGCCCTTGCGCCCAGCCAGGTGAAGCGCTGAGGGCGGCGAGGAGAATGACGAACAATTGTTGCGAAAGACGGCCGCGCCTCATTGAATCTGCTCCGGATTGGGAAGCTGGGCCGGCAGCACGGAGGGCCGGGCCACCTGACCGGACATGGCTTCACTCAAGGAGATGTGATTGGTTTCAAGGGTGGTGCCCATGGCCTGATCAAAGGCGATGCGCGCATGGCTGTAGTTGGCCAGAGCTTGTGTTTCCTGGCTTTCCGCCGCCGCGAGCGCCTGCTCATCGGTCACGACCTGGAAAACCGTGGATGCGCCGAGGGTGTATTTTTTCTTGTCGGCGTCCAGGGTTTGCTGCTGCAGGATGCGCGCCTTGACGGCGGAGTCATAGCGCACGCGCGCCTGGCGCAGCGCAATGACGGCGTTCTGCACATCCACTCGGACCTGGTTCACCTGCTTCTGCAGAGCCAGTTCGCTCTGCCGGAGTTCCAGCGCGCTGGTCACGTAATCTGACTGCGCAGCGCGATTTCGCAGCGGGATGCTGAGCGAAAGGCCGGCCGAATAGTTGGGGAAATTGCGGCGGAAGATCTGCCCCAGCAAATTGCCGTAGCCGCCAACCAGATAGGCATCGGCGGTCTGCTTTCCCGGCAGCAGATAGTTGGAACTGCCGGTTAAGCCGTTGTTCGTCAGCTCGGCGAAAGCATTGAGCGTGGGCTTGAGGCCGTTCTTGATACCGGTCAGCAGGATCTTGTCGCTATCAATGTTGATTTTGTCCTGTGCGACTTCGACGCGATGAGCCAGCGCGTCTTTCACCAGATCATCTATCGGCCGCAGCTCGTCGGCGGGAGGAACTTCAAACCGATTGAGCGGAATGACGTGAACTTCTGCCAGAGTCGGGCTGGCTACACCGTTGCGGCTCAGAGCATTTTTCAGCACCGTTTCCTGCTGCAACAGGTTGGTTTGCGAAATCAGCAGGTCCTGCTGGCTGGAATAAACCTGCGCTTCGGCGCGCGTGACTTCGATGGGGGCGAGAGTCCCAATCTGCACCTGTTTTTTGTTGTCTTCATACAACGCCTGTGCGGTGGCGAGCTCGTCCTTGCGTGCTTTCAGGTCGTCGTAGAAGCTGACCAGATCCCAATAGAGATTCAGGACTGCGGAGACGGTGGTGATGACCTGCTGCTTGAAGGTCAACATAGAGATCTGCTCGTTGTTCTTTGAGACGCGAATGTTGCGGCCATTTACGGCCGGGCCAAAACCCTGCAGCAGGCTTTGGCTGACCTGCAGATCGATGTAGCCGGAAGTAAACGGGTCGAGGGCATAATCGGCGCTGTTGTATTTGTTGCGCTGGCTCAAGTAGGTCATCTGCGCGCTCATGCCCCAGACGAAATTTTGTGAATATTGTGCTTCGTAAGTGCGGCTGACGTCGATCAGGGCAGTGGTTCCGGTCAATACCAGGTTGCTTTGGGGACTGGTAGTGTGCTGGAAATTGGCGTAGAAGAACGTCTGAGGGTCCAGATTGAGCAGTGCGGGCCCGAGGTTTGTGACGATCTGGCCGCTGGAACTGACGCCCGCAGCGGCATTCGTTGTGGTGCCGCCGCTGACGAGGCTTACGCCGGTCAAGCTGACGCTTTGGGGCCCGGGCGCCACGCCCACACCCACGCCGCGCAGCGCGCCGCCGCCTTGGGCGCGCATGGTCACTTCTTTGTTCAGCAGCGGCCCGTAACGCTGAATTTCGATATCGAGATTGTTTTCGAGCGCGAGAGCGATTACATCCTGCGCGCTCAGATATAGATTGCCGCCGCGTATGAGCGATTCGAGACGATTGGTGTTCGCCAGATTAATCGGCGGCACGGTGCGCGGCCGGTAATTCTTTGTGATCCAGCCAAAAGCGCCGCCGCTGGGGTTATCGACGCGAACAGCGCTCTGCGCTGGCAGTAGCCCGCAAAACAGAATCAACGTACACAACAGAGACAAGAATGGTTTCATCAATTCCAAAAAGGCTGTCCTTTACAAGAACGAGAGGCACGCAAGCCTGGTTCCCTGATCGTTTGCGTGATTTTTCATGGTATCGCAGCAAAGGCTGCCGGCGAGGCTACGCCCAAGATTGCGACTGAGGTGTTCGGATGTGGGACGACATTGGTGCATCATGGGCTGTTATGCTTGCGGCTTGAGCGATCCTTTATCCAAACGCGGTTCTTCCTCGCAAGACGAACAACGGGCGCCAAACGACCTGCGCGCGGCTTCCCTTCTCGATTTGTTCGTGGAAACAGGCGCTTATTTACGCGGCCATTTCCGGCTTACAAGCGGCCTTCACAGCCAAGAGTACCTGCAGTGCGCGAAAGTTCTCGCGATTCCGCGGTACGCTGAGCGCTTGGGCCGAGAACTAGCTAGCAAGCTAAGGACCAAGACCGGCGATACGAGGGTGGATGTCGTGATTTCGCCCGCTATGGGAGGAATCATTATCGGTTATGAAGTGGCGCGCGCGTTCGATGTTCCGGCATTGTTTACTGAACGCGACGGCGCTTCAAATGAAATGGTCCTGCGCCGGGGTTTCGAAATACAGCCCGGCCAGCGGGCCGTTGTCATCGAGGACGTGATCACGACCGGGGGAAGTACCCGCGAAGTAGTAGAAGTAGTGCAGAGAGCGGGAGCGCAGGTGTTAGCCGCCGGTTCGATTATTGACCGCAGCGGCGGCGAAGCGGATGTGGGTGTGCCGCGAGCGGCTCTCGAAACCATGAAGCCTGTTACGTACGATCCATCCGAGTGCCCGCTCTGCCGTCAGGGAGTACCGGTGGTGAAACCGGGGTCGCGCCCGACATAAATCTGATGCGCAGGTTGCGCTTTGAAGTTGCCTATGACGGCACGGACTTTCATGGCTGGCAGGTGCAACCCGGATTGCCCACAGTGCAGGGCGTTCTCGAAGAAGTGATCGGGACGATTGAGGGCAAGCCGGTGCATGTTGCCGGTTCCGGACGAACGGACGCGGGAGTGCATGCATTGGCGCAAGTAGCGGCGGTGAGCCTGACGAATCCGATTCCGCCGGATAACTTCCGGCGAGCAGTAAACCGGCTGCTGCCTGCGGCGATTCGAATCAATCACGTGCGTGAGGCGGGACTCGATTTCCATCCGCGCTTCCATGCGCGCCGGAAGACGTATGAGTACCGCATCTACCGGGATGAGGTGTGTTCGCCGTTTGAGAGGCGGTATGTGTACCACCATCCGTATCCACTCGACGAAGCGAGTATGGCGGCAGCCGCGCCTCTATTCGAAGGCGAGCATGACTTTTCGGCTTTTGCGTCGGCAGATGAACGGGATCGCCTGGAGCCGTGCAAAGTGCGCATCATTTACCGCTCTGCTATTACGCGAACGGACGCGATTATGAGCTTTCAAGTGACTGGATCGGGTTTTTTGAAACATATGGTGCGAAACCTGACGGGTGCATTGCTGGAAGTGGGAAAGAGAAACCTGGCGAAGGAAGATTTGCAGGCGCGTTTGCGGCCGGGAAGCGGGTTTCGCCCCGGCTTGACCGTGCCGGCCAGCGGGCTATTTCTCGTTTCAGTGGATTATGACTGAGGCAAATCCTCTGCGGCAGTGTGGGCTTCCGGGCTCCGGTTGCGTCCCACATGCTCGCGCCATGTTTCGATGAACTTCGCAATCGCCTGAGGTGGACGGCGGCGGGTAATCATCATGAGGATTTGTAGCGCAGCCCAGGCCAGGAAGGCGTAACTGATGGAGTTTCGCTCTCCGGCAGGAATGGCAAACTGCAGGCCGAAGAGAACAAACATCGTTAAAGCCTCCCACCAGCAGAAGCTCATGTTGGCGAGGAACAGCAGCGCTACCAGGCTTTGGGCAATGGTCAGCAACAGCTCCGATTCCTGCTCAGCGTCGAACGGTATCGCTGAAACGGTTCCGCGGCTGAGCGAGAACACGATGGGCAGCATGGCAAAGAGCAGCGTCCACTGGTTGATGTTGCTGGAGGTGATGTTCATCAGCGCAACGGATGCATTCCCGGTTTGGCGCGCGAAGTAGAAGGTGGAAGCGAATTCCGGGAATTCCGAAATTACAGGTGCGAGCCACTGAATGACAACAAAACTCGGGAGACCGATCGCTCCGGCAAGCGCCACCAGGCTTCCGAGAAACGGTTCAGCGGTGAAATAGATGAGCACTCCTCCGGCTACGAAACAGGCGGAGATAGCTGCTATGCGCTTCCAGCGCGACGCTTGCACGATGTAGCGGGGGACCGCTTCCAGATCCTCGATGGCTTCGTGCTCCTCCGGTGGAAGTTTCGTTAACAGGAACAGGTACGCGAGATAGAACAGGATCAGGACGCAGGCATCGGCGACATGTAGGGATGCTTTCCACCAAATGAAGAAGGCGTAGCCTAGCGGTAGAAGCAATGCAATGACTTCGACACTGTGATGCGGGTCGAGTTGAATCCTCCGGAGCGGCCGGCCCGTGCGGCGCCTGTGAACGGTAGCTGCGGTCAGGTAGATCATCGGCCAGCCAAGGCCCGTCAGGAGCCGGAGCGCGCCGGTTAAGTTGGCGAGCAACAAAGCGGTTTGTTGTTTCCAGGCGAGAACTGCCTCTACTGCGAATTCCGGAAGCGTCTGCATCCAGGCGAGAATGGCGAGCGCGAAACCCTGTGCAACAAAAAACTGCGCGGATTCGGCGCCCCATGTGATCAGAATGGAGGCGAGCAGTATGCAGGGCGTGGTCCAGAGAACGGACCATGGGCTGAATTGGCGCAGCGGCTCTGCTGACAACCACAGCAGCAGAAAAACGGCCGGAGTCGAGTCAGAGGAAACGAATTTGCGCATCAAGGCCGCTGCCGGAATTATTCAGGATGGAGTGCTTCTGGAAGTGAGGCGATTTTTTAGGGAAATCGCTGCGGTAATGAGCGCCACGGCTTTCTCCGCGCGCCAATGCGGCCGCTGCGATCAGATAAGCGGTCTGGTGCATATTGCGCAATTCAAAATCGGCCCGCACGGGTGAAGGCAGGGCGCGACGCGGCGTAGCTTTGAGCATCGAGCAAGCCTCGCTGAGATCGCTGCGGTTCCGAACGATGCCGCAATTGCGCCAGGTGAGCGAACGAAGCTCGTGCTCCGCGATCTGCGGGAATGCCGGATTGGTCTGAGTAGGCTCAGCGGTGGAATTTGCCGGCGAGAGTTCAGCCATCGCACTGCCAGCGCGTGCTCCGAATACGACACCTTCGAGCAGCGAGTTGCTTGCAAGGCGGTTAGCGCCATGCACGCCGGTACAGGCGGCCTCACCCGCCGCATACAGCCGAGCTAAATTCGTACGGCCGAAAAGATCGGTTCGGATGCCGCCCATGGCATAGTGAGCGGCAGGACTGACGGGTGCCTGCATACTGGAGAGATCGATTCCGTAACGCAAACATGTCTCATAAATTCGTGGGAAGCGCTTTTGAACGAAGCCGGGAGCGAAATGCGTGACGTCGAGAAAGACATGGCGAGTACCGAGGCGCTGCATTTCCGCCGTGATAGCGCGGGCCACAACATCGCGCGGCGCTAATTCTTTCAGCGGATGGTAGCGCTCCATGAAGCGCTCCCCCGATGCATTGCGCAAATAGGCGCCTTCGCCGCGCAAGGCTTCACTCAGCAGAAAACGCGGCGCGCCGGGTACGTAAAGCGCGGTTGGATGGAACTGAACAAATTCGATATCGGCGATTTCTGCTCCTGCGCGCCAGGCGCAAGCCAGACCGTCGCCAGTGGCGACGTCCGGATTGGTCGTGTTTTCAAAGACGCGGCCAAGGCCACCGGTTGCGAGCAAAACGCCTCTGGCTTCGAAAAAAACCGTGGAGCCGCTGTGTTCGTCAAGCGCCAATACGCCGGCAACTTCATTGCTACCGTTTTGCACAAGATCAATAAGGGATGTGAAGCTTTGGAATGTGATATCCGGCCGCTGCCCGGCCTGATGCCTTAGCGTTCGTACGATCTCATGACCGGTGGAATCGCCGCCTGCGTGAAGAACGCGGTTGCGGCTGTGCGCTCCTTCGCGGGCAAACAGCAGCTTCGATCCCTGGCGATCAAATGCCGCGCCCCATTCGATGAGCTGCTCGATGGCGGCCGGCCCCTCTTCGACCAAGGTCCTGACTGCTTCAAGATTGCAGAGCCCATCGCCTGCCACCAGCGTGTCCTGCTCGTGTAGTTCAATCTCGTCGTCATCGCTGAGCGCGGCGGCGATTCCGCCTTGCGCATATTCGGAAGACGATTCGCGCAAACTATCTTTGGCGATGACCAGCACACGGCCATGCGATACCAGTTCTATGGCTGCCCGCAGGCCCGAAACACCTGCTCCCACAACGATGAAATCAGTGGACAAACGCGTCAAGGGGAGGGTGATGACCTCATGGTACAACGGGATCACATGCCGGCATTTGCGGTGCGCACCGGACAGCACACGTATCAAAATGTTGTCGAACGCGGCCTGCTGCAGCGTGTATCCGAACACATTCCGGCGAGTGCTGGCAAGCGATTCGTAGTCACGACTGAAGACGTCTGGCGGCTGCATGGGCCGGTGCTGGCGGCGCAGTTTGACGGCAATGTAGAAGTGCTTTTTTTCCCCGGTGGTGAGGCAAATAAGCGCCTGAGCGTAGTAGAAGCACTGGCGGAGCAGATGGTTGCGCGAGGCGCGGACCGGAGCAGTTACGTGATCGGATTCGGCGGAGGCATTGTCACCGATGTGAGCGGTTTTCTGGCCGCGATTTTTATGCGCGGAATTCCGATCGTGCAGGTTCCGACTACGTTATTGGCGCAGGTGGACGCGGCTACCGGCGGAAAAAACGGCGTCAATCTGGTAAGCGGAAAAAATCTAATCGGCAGTTTCCATCAGCCGGAAGCAGTGCTGATCGATCCGGAGGTGCTTTCTACTCTGCCCGATCGTGAATACCGCGCGGGTCTATTCGAAGTGATCAAATGTGGCGTCATTCGCGACGCCGCGTTATTTGAAATGATGGAACGCGAGGCCGGCCGGGTACTGGCAAAAGATGCAGACTGCGTAGATCGACTGATTGCGGCGGCCGTGCGCATCAAAGCGGAAGTCGTGAGCGCCGACGAGCGCGAGAGCGATCTGCGGAGAATTCTCAATTTTGGGCACACGATCGGGCACGCGATCGAAGCCGAAACGGAATACGTGCGTTTTCTTCATGGCGAGGCGATTGCTTGGGGAATGCTCGCGGCAACCAAATTAGCCGAGTTGACGGGCGTGCTGGCGCCGGCTGAGGCCGTACGGATTCAGAAGACGATATGCCGTTACGGCTCGCTTCCGCCAGCCAAAGATTTGCAACCTGATCGTTTGATGGCGCGATTGAGCAGCGATAAGAAGACAGTGCAAGGCAAGGTGCATTTTGTGTTGCCAACGCGGATAGGTGCTGTGACGGTGATGAGCGGAATCCCAAACGAGGCAATACGGCAGGCGATTCTGGAAAGTCTGACATGACGCCGGCGAGCGCCGGAACCACGCCGCCGGGTACATCGGACGAGCGGCAGGCAGCAGCCTGGGTGCAGCAGATGTTTGCCGGCATCGCGCCCAAATACGATCTCCTCAACCATCTGCTCTCGTTCAATGTGGACCGGCGCTGGCGCAAAGTGCTGATGCACCATCTGCGTCCGGTGCTGCAGCGGCCGCAGGCAATTATTCTGGACCTTTGCTGTGGCACCGGCGATGTTTTAATTGACCTGAAGAATGGCGGGGTTGCGCACGTGTTGGGCGCCGATTTCTGCCATCCCATGCTTGTGTCTGCGAAAAAGAAACTCGCGCGGAAAAGTTTACAGGCGCTGCTCATCGAGGGAGATGCTTTGCAGTTGCCGTTTGCCGAAGATTCGTTGGACGCCATTTCGATTGCATTCGGATTTCGCAATCTGGCGAATTATGATGCCGGCCTGCAAGAACTTTATCGAGTATTGAAAGTGGGCGGGATGCTCGCGATTCTGGAATTCTCGCACCCGCCGGGAGCACTCATCAGGAGAGCCTACGGGTTCTACTCAAAGGTTTTGCTGCCGGTGGTAGGTGGGGCTGTTTCAGGCTCGCGGAAGGCGTACACCTATTTGCCTGATTCGATTCGCAAGTTTCCGAATGCTGCGGGGTTGCGGCAGAAGATGGAAGCCGCAGGGTTCAGTGAAACACGGTTCGAATTGCTGACAGGCGGCATCGCCGCTTCACATGTGGGCTGGAAGTTAACGCCCCGCAGCGCTGGCTAACGTGCGATTGATCTCCTCACGTAATCCCAGATTTCGCACCAGGCGCAGCAGATAGTTGGGGTGGAGGCCGAGTACTTTCGCAGCCTGCTTGTAATCGCCGCCGCCTTGAATATAGGCATCCAGGATGGCTTCGCGCTTGGCTTGCCCGACCGAAAGGTGATAACGGGCGCTGGCTTCACGCGGGGCCGTTTCAAGCAGCGCCTCAGGCAGATCTTCCGGAAGCACCCACTCCGACACGCCGAGCACCACGGCGCGCTCCATGGCATTTTCAAGCTCGCGCACATTGCCCGGCCAGTTGTACTGCATAATCATCTCTTCGGCTTCGCGCGATAGGCCTTTGACGTGGCGCTTGCAGCGTTCGGCAGAACGCTGCAGGAAGTATTGCGCGAGCAGCGGAATGTCCTCTTTGCGCTCGCGCAACGGAGGCGAATCAATATTGACGACGTTCAAACGATGATAGAGATCTTCGCGAAATTTCCCCTCATGCACGTCCTCGGCTAGATCGCGATTGGTGGCGGCAATCACACGGATATCGAGATCGTGGCTCTGCGTGCCGCCCACGCGCTCAAACGTACGCTCCTGCAAAATGCGCAACAGTTTCGCTTGCAGCGGCGGTTTCAACTCGCCTACTTCATCAAGGAAGATAGTACCTCCTTGCGCAAGTTCAAAGCGGCCGCGTTTGAGGGAAATGGCGCCAGTGAAGGCGCCCTTTTCATGACCGAAGAGCTCGCTTTCGAACAAGTTTTCGCTGAGCGCGGCGCAGTTCACCGCAATGAAAGGCCGGTCGCGGCGGCTGCTGCGCTGATGAAGCGCGCGCGCGATCAGTTCTTTTCCGGTTCCGCTTTCGCCGGTGATGAGCACGGTGGTGTCGCGGGGCGCGACGCGCTCAACCAGCTCGAGCATGCGGCGAATCGCCGGGCTGGCGCCGACGATACCTGTGTTGGTGGCAATCTGCGCCTGGAGCAAAGCGTTTTCGGCTTTGAGTGTTTCTACTTCCTGATTGGCCTCGAATCCGATGGACGCAAGAGAAGCAATCGCGGTGAGTGTCTCCAGGTGAGCGGTCAGCCGTGAAATTTCCTGATCCTGGACGCGCACGACGAGAGCGCCGCCCAGAACGCCGGAGAGATAGAGGGGAACTCCGATGATTCCGAGATCCTGATCTTCCAACGCGCCCTCTTCACAGACGCGCACCAGTACCCGTTCGAAATCGATGCTGCTTTGCGACGGGCGCTCCTCTGCGTAGCGGGCCAGAAGATCCGAACAGGAATTGCCCAGCAGCAGAATGCCTTCCTGCATGGGGATCAGATCGGAAACCAGGCCGAGGATCTGTTTCTGCAGAATCTTGTTTTGGGCTTCGCCAATGCTGGCAGCGAGAGCTCGGAAGAGAAACACGAGTGAACAGGCGGCGAGTAGAACGGGCTTTGTATCGGCGGGCGCAGCAACAACCGCTTCTTCCGGAGCGGCTTCGCCGGAGCGGAACATCAAAATCGTGCGGCCGATGCCGATTTGATCTTTATCTTCCAGCCAGCGTTCGGCGGAACGCATGCCGTTGACATAAGTTCCGGCAGAGGTTTTCAGATCGCTCACCAGGAAGCGGCCGCCCTGCTGCCGCACGACACAATGCCGCCAGCCAACTTCGGGCTCACTGAGAGCGACGTTTGCATTGGTTGCCCGGCCGATCACAAGTTCGCCTTTGTCGAGGCGATAGCGAGTGCCTGCCTTAGGACCGTTGACAACAATGAGCTCTGCACTCATAGGGGAACGTATCTTAAGTTATCAGGCCGGGACTACGGATTAATGGAAATCAATGGGAAATCGGCGCTGTCGACGTCTGTGGGCGGTTGCGCGGGTGCGGCCTCGCCGTCCAGATCGAGAAAGCGCGTATCGAGCAGGCGCGAGGTGTCCACTTTGCCCATCGCGGCCAAAAGAGTTTCTTTCAGGAACGGATGTTCTTTTTCGAGCTCAGCGAAGATGTCGCGCAACGTGCGCCGGACCGTGCCGGTCTTCTGCGAACAGCCGCAGGGAATTACAGGCGCGCCGGCGCGGCTAGCGTAAGCGCGAGTAAGCTCTTCAGTCACATAGACCAGCGGGCGGATCAGGCGGAATTCTCGCTTGCTGGACCAGGCGACAGGCGGAAGCGCGCTTATGCGCCCGGTAAACATTGCATTGCGGAGGAAGGACTCACAGAAATCGTCAGCGGTATGGCCGAAGGCGATGACATTAGCGCCCAACCGGCGCGCAATCTCGTAAACAGCGCGGCGGCGGTACCGGCTGCAGAGATCGCAGCCGTGGTCAGGCTGATCAGTTAACAGATTGAGCGAGGGCGTGTCCTGAACGTAAGTCCAATCGATGCCGCGGGCGCGCAGATATTCACCGACGGGCTGAATCGGCGCGAGAAATTTGCCTTGCTCAATCGTGAAGGCGCAGACGGTGAAGTCGATGGGCGCGCGCTGTTCGAGAATCAGCAAGGATTCGAGCAAAGTCATGGAGTCTTTGCCGCCCGAAACGGCGACGGCGACGCGATCGCCGCCGCGAATCATGCGGAACCTGCCGACGGCTTCGCCGACTTTACGCAGGATTGTTTTTTCCAGGTCCAACTAGCTTTAGCGTACCGGATACAGCAGCATCGCCGCTTTGGCAGCAGGCACGGGCTCCGCATTGGCTTTGCGAACGGTGATGGTTCCACGGCCGGTGGTAAGGACCACCTCCGGGCCGTTGCCGATGGTACCTTGCAGGCGGGCTCCGTGGCCCTGTGTCTCTTCGCGCAACTGATCGCCGAACTCGTTATCGATTTCACCGCGCTCGGTGTAGGCATTCAGTGCAAACCCGGCGCTCTCCGGCAATGCGACTTCGATATTGCCGGATCGGGTATGGATGGTCATCTTGCCTAACGGCAGATGGGCGGGCCGGAGTTCGATATCGCCTTTGTCGACATCCATGCTCACTTCATTCGATACGCCGTTCAGTTCCACATCTGTTGCATGGGTAGTCAGTTGCAGCGGACCCACGATGTTCTGCAGGCTGAGGCTGCCGCGCTCCAGCCGCACTTCCCCCGGAACCTGCTGGATTTCGAGCTGCGTCCGAATATCAGAAACACGCACGGGCTTAGCTAACTGGCGAAGCGAGACCGTTCCGGTGTAATCGCCATTGATAGTCACCGGGCCGGTGATGTTTGTCAGCTCGACATCTTCGCCGTGCCCGCGGAGGTCTACCGCGCCTTTTACGTTGACGCAACGGATTAGATCGCTGCGGCGCGTCTCCACCTTCGCGCTGCCGCCCAGATCCTCGAAACGCACGCCTGCGTTTTCGCTGCTCACGTCGACATCGCCGCTGATGCCGGAGATGTCGAAATCGCCATAGGTTCCAGTGGCCTCGACGCTCGCTCCTTTGGGAACGGTGATGTCGAGATACGTAGTGACGGGCGTACGCGCATCCGCTCTGTCCTGGTTGCACCGAATGATAACGGTAGTTCCCTGCTGGACAACCTCTACCGGCGTTTGATCATTGGCTTTATTTGCGTCGCCATCACCGAAAGCCCGAATTTCCTTATGACCGCTAACGCTGACCTCGTTTGAATCAGAGCTTGTGATTTTCGCGTCGCCGCGGAAGCGCTCGATGACCAGATGCGGCGCCGGCCCTACACTTTTTTGCTGCGGTGTGACAGAGAAGTCGTGCTCCTGGCCAAAGGCCGCGAAGCCGCGCTCAAATCCAACGTTGTGCCACCAGGTTCCGGGGCGCATCACCTCGTAGGAGGTCAAGCCGGCAATGCAGATCAGCACGACAATGACCCAGCCTCCGCCGGAAATTCCACTCAGGGGAAGTGGCGAACCCATGGCAAAGCGGATAATCACTTCAAAAAGCGCCAGTACTCCCCAGGCGATCAACAGGTAAGGCCAATACAGCCGGAACATTTCTCCGATATGAAAGTCGGGCAGCAGCGAGCGCAACAGGAAGAGCACGCCGATGAGGATCAGCACCAGCGGCCCGACAAGGGAACCTCTCGGCCTCATACGTAAGGTCCTCCGGGCGGCGAAACGCGCGGGGGTCTCGCGGCCAGGCGTTCGAAAAGCTTCAATAGGCCGAGGACTATGAGAAGCAGCGGCCAGGTCCGCCAGAATGAGAGCACGCCCGCCTGGTGGACGGCAAACAAGGCGCCCAGGGTGATCAGCAAAATCGGCGCGCGAATCGCCTGAACAAACAATGCGAGTCTGGTGTTCACGGCTAGCTCCTGACGGCCGGATCGGCTGGATTGTTAGCTGGCGGCGTGCTGGCGTACTCCTGATCGCGGGTGCGGGCGCGAAGCCCGGCGACTCTGCCATAGAGCATGTAAACGCCAACGACGATCAGCAGCACCGGCCAGAAGCGGCCGATTTCGCGGAACTGGATCAGGTTCAAGGTATCCAGCAAGAACAACACGCCAATGGCTATCAGGACGATGGGCCCGATGGGCGCCCGGTTGGCGTAACGGCTACTACCGGTGAGACTCGACCACTCATCTACCGGCACACCCAACTGCCGTTTCTTCGCGGTATGGTATGCCTCAAACGGCATGTAAAAAATAAATCCCACCAAGGTCATCGCCAGAAACGGCTCGCTCGCGGTTCCATCGGTGCTGCTAATCAGGCTAATTAGCAGGCCGAAGATGATGGCGTGCACTAAGCCCTTCAGATACTGGCCGTTGTAGATGGCGCCGACGCCGGGAATCCAGCCAAGCAGGAAAGCCGCCACGGGGGAAGTATCAACCGGCGGGAGTGCCGTTGGGGGCGGCGGCTGAACGTATGGATTGGCTCCCGAAGCCGCCGCGCCGGAGCCAGGTTGGGCCGTGTATACGGGAACAGGAACATGGTCCTGACAGTAGATGACGCCCTCCACAGTACGCTGGCACAGCGGGCAAAGCGCCCGGCCGCAGGAGCGGCAATAGGCTGTCGCAGGTGTTTCCGGATGTAAGTAGCAGTTCATTTTCTGTCCCCTCGTTCAGGCGGATTTGCGCCCGTATCGTTGTTCTTATTTCCCTTTTCGGGCTCAGCAGTTTTGTCCTGGCCTTGCTGTAAGGCCGCTTGTTGTTCTTGCAAAGCTTTCAACCTGGTTTCGATTTCGTAGACCCAGCGCAAATTCTCGTAGTACTTCACCGCGCGATCTTTCACACGGAAGGCCCTGTCCTCGACGTCGCCCCAGATACGGACCGGGTTGAAGTCGGCGGCCTGCAGATGCTGCACATGCACGCCGGTGCAGCGCTCTAACATCGCGAAGGACAAAATCGTCATGGCCATGCCCATCGCTAATCGCGGCTGCAGAACGGGCTGCAACCACTTCGAAGTCAAACGGTTCCATAAGCTCTGGCGCTCGAACGGCATGCGAACACGCCCGATGGGCGCGCCATAGGCGATGCGGGTGATCAATTCCTGCGGCGGAATTACATCTTCGGCCCGCCGCAAAAAACTAACTGCCGCGGAGGCGTCGTCGAGCAATGCACGGCAGCTCGTACAGCCAGAGGTGTGGCGTTCCAGCGCGGCGCGCTCATCCTGAGAGAGCGTGCCGTCCAGATAATCGGCCAGTAAAACTTCCGCCTCGCCGCAATTCATTTGCTACACCGTCACCTTTTTTCGCCTCAACACGCGCGCCAACTCAGCACGTCCTCTATTCAACCGCGATTTCACCGTGCCCTCTGGAACATTCAAGACGTGCGCAATTTCGCGATATTCCATCTCCTGCAGGTCCCGCAGAATGACGGCCTCGCGCAACTCGGGCGAGAGCTTCTGCAGTGCTTCCTGCAGCAGTTCCCCGGCTTCGCGCCCGGCCAGCAGGCCATCGGTCCTTGAAAACTGCGCCCTTCTTTCTTCGAGAACCGGCAATTTATCTTCGATCGCGTCTGTTACCCGTTCATATTTGGTGCGGCGGTAATGATCGACCAGCAGGTTACGCGTCAACCGGGTCAACCAAACGGCAAAAGAACCTTCGCCCGCCCGAAAACTGGCAAGAGTCTTAAAGACGCGCAGAAAGACATCCTGCGTGAGGTCCTGCGCCTCATTTTCGCTGCCGGTAAAGCGGTAACAAAGCGCATACACACGTTTGGTATGTGCTTTGATCAGCTCGTCCCAGGCGCCCTGCTCGCCGGCAAGGCACCGCTCCACCAGATTTGTGTCTGCGTCCAACCGTTGTGCAGCTCCCCAAGCGGCCCAATCGACCCGGGTAGTACCTGCCGGCTTTGAGCTTAACGAATCCCGAGGCCCGAATGAAACGGCTGCAACGGCTGCGGCTGACATCTCACCCTCATAAACGAAATCCGGGGGTCGAAAGTTCGGTCCGCGATTAGCTATCAGCTATAAGCCGTCTGCTTCCAGCTAAGCCGGCCAGATGTCCGTCAGCGGCAGCACGAAATGGGCCGCCCGCAGGACGCCGTCCTTTACCTGGTGGACCCCGTCCTCGTCAGCGACCCAGGCCAGCCGGTCGCTTGGTTCCAGAATCCAGCAGGTGGGTACGCCGATCTGGAGATAGTCCTGGATGCGGCGCATAATGGCCCTCATCGTGTCGTCTTTGGACAGAATTTCGATGCAGAGCAGGGGCGCCTGACGAACGATCGGGTCCCACGGCGCATCGGCGGTCAGGACCATCAGATCGGGAATCCGGAACCGGGTCGGGGTAATTTGCAGCCGGCACTCCGTAAGAGGCCGGATATTCAACTCCTGGACCCGCAACATTAGCCACGACACGAGTTTTGCCTGTACCCAGGCATGTATCTGTTCGCCCATGTTGCGCTCGATCAGTTCGCCGTCGATGTAGTCGCAATCCGGCCGGTACGTGGTTGCGAGATATTCTTGGAGTGAAACCTGCGTTCCAGCCGCCATGAGTCAATTTTAGCCTTAGGTGAAAGCTTGAGCGCTGCACGGCTGAGAAGCGGGGGAACCGTATGACCTGCCCGTTTTGCGGCCATAAAGAAGACAAGGTAATAGATTCACGTGAGGGAAAAGAAGGCGATTCCATCCGGCGGAGGCGCCAATGTCTCGCTTGTGAGCGCCGGTTCACGACCTACGAACGATGCGACGAAGTCCCTTACATGGTCATCAAAAAAGATGGTCGCCGCGAGAAGTTTGACCGTCAGAAGGTGCTGAACGGGCTCATTCGGGCTTGCGAGAAGCGCCCCGTGAGCATGGGAAAACTGGCTGAGCTGGTAGACGACGTAGAATCGGCCCTTTTGGAGAGTCCGGAACGCGAAATCCCTACCACTGCAATAGGCGAGCGGCTGATGGAGCGCCTGCGCACGCTCGACAAGATCGCATACGTCCGCTTTGCTTCCGTTTACCGGGATTTTCAAGATATTGAAGAATTCCTGAGCGAACTGAAAAACGTTATGCGGCAGAGGAAAGTCTAACGGTGGGAGGACTGACGGTAAAATTTTCCGCCACCGGGCCAGGTGGCAGCGCAGGGTGGGGGCGAGTACAGTTAACTTTTGTGTAACCAATCACTTTCCGGTACATCTGCTTAATTAGGTGTTAACTTCCAGCCAGAAACCGGGTATAATTGGTGCGCGCAATAGTTACAGGGTTAACTCTTATCTCGGGCTCCGCGACCGATCCGGTGAAAAAATATCCCAAAAGAGCTAGAAAAGCCCGTAGAGGCATATTCCAGGTGGGATTTCCAGGGTCTGTTCCCTTCCCCGGCGAGCCAGTTAAAGCGGTTCTGCGCAAAAGGCATGTATTGCCCGTGGTGGGTTGTGAGGGGACGATAAGCGCGTTAGGACCTGGCTGCCGCGCTGGTCACGGTGCTCAGTTCGCCAGGTGAAGGGGCGCAGGTGAGGTGATTAAGTAAGGTGGATCAATTCGAGGATCAATTTCTAAGCGAGGGTAACGAGCCTTTAGCAATCCCGTTCGATGAAGATACCAACTTCTTTCATCCGGAAGAAGTTCAGGACGAAGATTTTCATGGCGCCCAACAGGTCGAAGAGTCAATTTATACCGACGACCCGGTACGCGTGTACCTGCGCGAGATGGGTTCGGTGCCGCTGCTTACCCGCGAAGGCGAAGTCAACCTGGCGCGGAAAATGGAGCGCGGCAAGCTGCGGATGCAGAAGGCAATCAGCCGTTCTCCACTCATTCAGAGCATTGTTAGCGAATTTGCCGAACTGGTCCGTAAAGGCGCCGAGGACGTCGATAGCTACGTAGATTTTCCGCCCTCGGACATCGAAGAGGGAAGCGCGGCCGACATCAAGCGCCGCAACGAGATCAGCGAGTTGTTTGGGGCTTATTTAGCCGCTTACAAAAAGCTGCAGCAGACGATTGATAAGCATGCAACCGTGCCCCCCGCAAACAAAAAGCTGCGGAAGAAATGGGCCGGAAAAATTGCGCGCGCCAAAGTAGAGTTGTCGCGAGCGCTGCGAGCCATTCCGTTCAACCTGGCTCGTTGGAAGGAATTCGTCCGGGCTGTCGAGAAGACAGCCGACGAAATGTCGCTTCTCGAGGTCGAGATTCGCAAACTGGAGACGCGCAACTCTGCTTCTGCCCAACTGCGGGTCAAAGAACTTAAGCGCGATCTGAAGAAAAAAGAGAGCGAGGCGGGCGCTTCGCTGCCCGACCTGCGCCACAGCCTGTCGGTTATCCGGCACGGCGAAGTGGAAGCTGAACGAGCCAAGAAGGATCTGGTTGAGGCCAATCTTCGGCTGGTGGTTTCGGTCGCCAAGAAGTATGTCAACCGCGGCCTGCACCTTTTGGATCTGATCCAGGAGGGCAATATCGGGCTTATGCGCGCTGCCGATAAATTTGAGTACCGGCGCGGCTACAAATTTTCGACCTACGCCACATGGTGGATTCGACAGGCGATCACGCGTGCAATTGCCGATCAATCCAGGACGATTCGCATTCCTGTTCATATGAACGAGAGTATGAACAAGTTTCTGCGTGCGACGCGCGAGCTCGAAAAAGAGCTGGGCCGCGTTCCGACCAATGAAGAGATCAGCCGGCGCATGGATATTCCGGTTGAAAAGGTCCAGAAGCTGAAGACGATTTCGCGTGACCCGGTTTCACTCGAGACGCCAGTGGGCCGCGACGGCGAATCTGCGCTGGGCGATCTGATCGAGGACCGCTGGGTGGGCTCGCCCGTGGATGCTGTCATCGATTCGAACGTCCGTGACGAGACTGCGAACATTCTGAAGACTCTTTCGCCTAAGGAAGAGAAGGTGATTCGTCTGCGGTTCGGCATCGGCTGCGAACGCGAGCACACGCTCGAGGAGATCGGACAAGAGTTCGATGTGACGCGAGAGCGTATTCGTCAAATCGAAGCCAAAGCATTGCGGCAGCTACGATCACCCGAACGCGCGCGGCACCTGCGGGCTTTACTGGCAGCACGTTAGCCACCGGCCGGCGACCATTCAATAACGCTGCGCAACGATCTCGGCGACCGGCCGGCGATGCGCCGGATCACGGGACGGGCCTTCGTAATAATGCAGAATCTTCCATCCTTCAAACGTGCGACGTAGTTCGCCGGGCGCCGCGCGTTTGTAGTCCGTTGGTTCACCTTTCTCTGGTGTGTGCACGATTGCCAGCACCATGCCATCCGGCTTGAGCGCAGGTTCCACTTTCGCGAACAGGCTGCGCTGCAAATAATAGGCGATTACGATCAGATCGAACGAATGCAGCGGCAGCGCGAAATCGGGCGCGGTCAGGTCCGCGACTTCCGTACCAATGACAAGGCCGCGTTCCTTTGCCCGCCTTTTCAGAATCTCAATCGCGGCTGGAGATCCATCCACGGCTGTCACGGTCCATCCCAGCCCGGCTAAAAACAAGGCATTCCTTCCGGCTCCGCAGGCGAGGTCAATAGCGGTTCCGGGGCTCAGGTTAGCGGCGGTTTCAACCAACAGGCGCGTGGGCGCGTCTTCCGAACCGCGCTCGCCCGAGCGGTACATCTGCTCCCAACCGGCAATATCCATCTCCTGATCATGAGCCATCGGCAAACAGGTGATGTTGCAATCCAATGGGGTTGAAGATTCGTGACGTAAAATAACCCAAGCACATGCCATTGGTTCTGGGCGATGTCAGCCTCTGCCGCGGGGAGGAGTGCGCAAACAAGGACAGCGGGTTCGATTGTTCTCAACTGGACGGCAGAATGAGGGCGGACTGGCTGCTGCGGTCGATCAGCCGGGACCCGGTATTCATGTCGCGGCTCAGAGCTTTTCTTTTGCGTGAAGGATTCGGAATGGGAGCGCACCTCAGCGACGCGGCTGTTGCCAATTTCATCGATTTTCAGCTTAGATCGGGACGTTTGCGCTTTTGCCGAAGAGCGACCGAAAGAACGTCCGCACCGGCTGGAGATCCGGCGCCCACTTCCGGCGCAAGTGCAGCGACTGTAAAAACAGAAAAGCCGTTTCCGCTGGCTGCCCGATCCCGCACGGAACCGCAGTCGTCCGGGCCCGCGGCAGGCGATTTATCCTTGTTTCCCGCAGACGTTAAGCTCAGCGCTCTCGCGGACATGTTAAAGGAGGCCAGCATCCAGGGCGTCCCGTTCTGCGAAGAGTGTTTGGCGAAGCAATCCCGCGCATGAATCGACGCCTGCGCGAAACAATTTTGGACGCCATCTGGCCGGACAACTTGCCGCCGGATCTTAGGGTTTTCGCTGCTCTGGACGGCGCCCAAGATCCGCGCATCTTCTATGAAATGCAGAGCACGTTTTGTGAACACGATTGCCTGTACGCCGGTAGTCTTCCCATGGATTTGCAGCGCGCCGCTCCTTATCTGGTGCAACTCGAGCGAGAGGACCGGTTAACGCGCTTCCTACTCGAAAACGGCTGGGGCAGGAACTGGGGCATATTTTTGAGGACTGACATCCGGTTCAAAGATCTGCGAAACCATTTGCGCAGTTTCCTGCGTGTGAAAGATGAGAAGGGTTCCCGCCTGATTTTTCGATACTATGATCCTCGCGTGTTCAGGGCGTACCTGCCCACGTGCACGCCCTCGGAGCTGCAGAAAACCTTTGGGCCAATTCAATCGTTCGTGATGGAGGGAGACGACTTCGAGGACATCCTGGAAATGAAGTTCGATCAGCGAGAACTTCAAACCAACAGGCGGCGGGCTGAGTAATACATGCTGACGATTCGTGAATCACAAATGCAGATCCTGGCAGCGGAACCTGCCAGGCAGTTCGAAGGGCAACTCGAACGGCATTTGGAGAAGTATTTCCCGCATGAATGCCGGAGCGGGAATACGCGCGAATTTGTCCGCCTAGGAATCGAGCGCGCATCCCTGCACGGCATCGATACACAAAAGGATGTTGCACTTTATCTTAACCTGATGGCGATGCTGGGCTGTATGTTTGACGTCGATCCCCAGATCCCCTGGGCGGGCGAGCAGCTCGACAGTCCAGCCGCGGCTCCTGTTTCGGCCAGAGTTTCGGGTGTGTATGAGTGGGCGCTTGCTTATCTGGATAACATCGGTGGAAAGAAATGCGCTTACCTCCTGCGCGCAAAACTTCGGCTGCGAAAACAGAATCTGAATGTTTTGAACGAATGCCAGCCCAATATGTTGCCGGCGGAGTTACTCGCCTTTCTGGAACTAATTTACCCGCAAAAGGCACAATATCAGGGCGAGGCAGCAATGAAACAACTCGCCATGCGTGCGATCACTTCCTGCCAGAGCCGTGGAGCCGCGGTGAACCGCTCTATCGCCATTCATGCGATTCACATGTTTTTTATCGGAATTGCCTACGATCAGGACCCGCTCTATCCGTGGGCGATGATTCTGGAGGATACAACCGAGCCATCCGTTGATGCGCGTTTCGAAAAGATGTTCGCGCAATCCTTGGATTTCATCGAAAGCACCCTTGTGTAGCGAATCCATACTTCAACATGAGCGCGAAAGATTCTAAAAAAGCAAAAGAGGCCAAAACCGGCGCGGAAGATGGCTTCGGAGCCGGCCCGGTGCCGAGCAGCGACCCGCCGGTATTGCCATGCGAGAAGAAACATTGGTTCGGCGTCCGTTTAGTGGACGACGCAGGGAAGCCGGTGGCGCTCGAAAAAGTGAAAATCAAACTCAGCGATGGCACGGTTCAGAACGTGAGACTCGATAAAGCGGGTAACTTCAAAACCAAGAAGATTCTACCCGCCGGTTCGTGCCAGGTCTGGTTTCCGGATCTTTTCGATGTCGAATGGAAGAGTAGTTAGAGGAGAATCGAATGCCTACGGTTGCCGATGGCGATTGCATTGTTAGTATCGCGGACCAACTAGGTTTTCGCGATTACCATTCTGTGTGGGATTACGCGCCCAATGCCGCGCTGAAGCAGGCGACTAACAGGCCCAACCCAAATCAACTGGCCATCAACGATAACGTTCAGGTGCCGGCGGACAAAACCAAAAGCTTCATGAAAGCTGTGGACCAGACATGGATATTTGCCGTGAAGGCCCGCAAGCTGCCGAAGCTTCGAATTATTATTCTTGGCGGACGTGGTTCACCACTTGCGGGCAAAAAGTGGAAACTAACGGGCGCGGCAACTGCTTCGGGCACCACGAAAGATGATGGGCTGATCGACATTTCGGATCTCGATCCACAGGTCAAGGATGGCACGTTGACAGTGGAATGGCACAAAAGCAAGAGATCCGCGACTAAGAAACCCAAACCCGCGAAAATCGACCGCCCGACTTATCCGCGCCCAATTGACGCAACCGAGTTTGAGGACGATGCGCCGGTACTGCCGGACAAGGCCGACGACACCATTGTTTGGACACTCAAGATCGGCAGCTCGCAATCGTTCAACGTTCTGGCCGGTCTGCAGGGTCGGCTTCACAATCTTGGCTCCAGGTGCGATACCTCGAGTGACGCGACAGCTACAGCGAAATGCGTGAAGGCTTACCAGCGCAGCAAGTTAGACGATACTAACCCAAACGGCACGTGGAGCGATATACAGGGCGACTTGCGCAACCGGCATGACAACCCTTAAAAAATAATGGACCGCACCGTCTACGTAGCACGCACTGCGTACGATCTCACTCACGTAAACCGCCTGGCAATTCCTCAATTGGGGGTGATCAGCTTATATCTGGAAATCGGCGGAAAACGAAGCAAGCCGTACCTCATAGACACTGCTCCGCCGCAACCGGCGCTCCCCAACAGCAGCGATGATTTTCATTTTGTTCCCGAACTGGAAACTCCCAAAATCAAATATGAGATCGACGACCCCGGCGCGTTGATTACTGAAGCCAAGCTACAGTTATTTCACCGCGGCAAAAGCGAATTCATTTGGGAAAAAGTACTTACAGAAGATGAGTATACTCATGGAGAGCACGAATTAGACTGGAACGGAAAGATCACCCGCGATACCGATTTTCCGGAAGAGCTCATCACGGTAGAGCATTCTCCCTATAAGCTCAAGCTGACCATCAAAGGCGATGGGTATAACTATTCGCCCGCTGCCTGGACTTATCTGCATGTGCTTGTGCATTCTCTGGAATTGGAGCTTGGACCCAAAAGCTGCTTATCTGCGGCGCGAGACAAACAAATCTGGGATCAACTGAAGGGTACAGGTACAGAAAAGGCTGCCATTCCGAGTGGAACAGTTAAGAAAGTTGTTTTGCTGAGCAATATCTTCAGCACGGGCGCCGATAAGGCCGATAATACGCTATACAACGAATATCAGGCGCTCTGGGACAACGGCCCTAATATACCGATTTTTGCCAACATTTACGTCAAGGCCTCGGATGATACTAAGAAGGACAACCCTAAGGCGATCGGAAAAGTGCGCCTGCTATGGGATTGGGAAGGAATCGACGAAGACGTTTCTATTCATTTCAACAAAGCTCGCGAATACATTGCCGACTCGATCAATTATAAGAAAGATAAGACGAAACCGAAGAGCGACAACTGCCATCTGGATCGCGGCGGGAAAAGGGGAGATGATAGCAATTCTGTGTTTCCGGCGCAAGCAGGCTATGGTTCGGCACCTTCTCTAACCCCCGACTCATTTCCATTCAAAGTAGAACGTTGCAGCCAGCGAACCTGGGCTTCGTATAGTGAAACATGGCGCGACGGGGTGTTGAAGGGAAAGACCGGCGTGATTTTTAAACCCAGCCGCATGGCCGGCGATCGCTATAAGATCGCGGCTTACTTTCCACACTTACGCAAGCCCGACGGCACCGATGATCTGGACACCAAGGAAGACAAAATCGTACATGCAATCCAGGTCTCGGCAGAATCATTTCAGGTCTGGCGCGAATTGCACTTGGTTACTTATTGCAAAAAGAAGTCCACTATTCCTTCGCTTAATTTCGTGACAGTAGGTAATTACTATTCGAAGGCATACATTTCTGTGGAGGACAAGACAGGCGGACCCGTAAGCCCCATGGCCGCCTATGACACCAATTTGCGCGCTGCACTAGCCGGTTCTGTCGATAAAACTGCTGCGCTGGCAGCCGGCGATCAGGGCGCGATTACAGAGGCTGGCGCAAAATTCCGTAGCTATGCCGATTTCAAAACCGAATATCAGACACGCACGGGGCTTTCGGATGATGATTTGAGGGATTGGCTTAACGCCAACAACGTAGCGAATGTTGCGGCTTATAGAGGTTATCTGGAGGCCATTGCCGATGATGCAGTAGTAAAAGCCTGCAGTAACTATTTCTCCGCTAACTCCGGTATAAACATTTTTCAGTTCAACTTGTATTGGGAAGCCGGCGGCGGCCTTGAAAGCGGCACAAACGGCTTCGCGTCAACAGATTTTGCCAATACGACCAGGAATAAGGCCGGCTTTATTCAATGCCGGGTGAACTATGGGGCCGGCTCTCAAAACAACATGCAGCAAACGATGTCGCACGAAATGGGGCATATTTGCTTTTTACCGCATGCGCCCGGCGCTCCTGCCGGAGGTATTGTGGCGGAATTGCATGACCAGGTGTCGCACTGGGATAGCTGCATCATGTCTTATAACTATGTGCGCGAGCGCCAGTTCTGCGGGCTCTGCCTGCTACGTATGCGGGGTTGGGATCAGAACGGCCTCAATTCCGACAGCTCAAAAAACAAAAAGACATGATGCGGATCGGCCGCCGCACAGCTCTTTTCTGCTTTGCAGGCGGACTGCTATCGCCGGCGGCTTGGAATGTGGCTTATGGCCGGGCTCGCGACCGGCGGGGCGAAGGGAACAACGTGAAGCTCGAACTACATCTGCCGAGAACGAAATTTCTAGCAGGAGAAAAGATCAGTGTGGATGTCCGGCTGACGAACACCAGCTCTGCGCCTGTGCAGGTGGCCAATCTGGATAGCCGAACGAATCCACAGCCAACTTATACGTTGAAATCATCCGCGCATTCGGAAGCGATCTCGTTTTCCGCTCATCCGGCCTCTGAAACGAATGCGAACGTGGAACTTCGCAGTTTGGCGCCCGGCGACTACCTGGAAACTGGTTTTTATCTCAATAACCGAACGCCTGTTACAAGTCCCGGCAAGTATGTTTTGTCGGCACGCATCGAAGGTGTAGGTTGGGAAGCGGCCGCCGAGCCTGTATCCTTCACAGTGGAGAAAGCTTTCTACCAGAGCGCTGGCATGGGATTGGATCTGGCCTGCTCTACCACGCGCAAGCTGCGAGTCCCATGGCTGAGCCGCGGGGCAGATGGGCAGACCCTCGGTGAGACGTTCTTCTACGAAAAGCGGCCTGATCTGGGCGAGATCAACGTAACCGGCTCGCGCATTATTCGCACCGTCGCGGCTCAGGCCACGGACCCGTTTTGTCCCTGGACTAATTTCGACCGCGCGAGCATCCTGCCGTCCTGGGACGGCTGGCGCGAAGCATCGCGTATCTTTGCCGTTGAAAGCAGTCGTGCCGAGCCGCAATCATTCGATGCCGGCTCGGAAACGATCCGATTGATCCGCCCGGCGCTGATGTTGCAAAATGGCGAACTGGACGTGTTCTTGCTTTCGGAAGAAGCGGGCGCTGTTCGCGCGGCTCGCTTCGTCTCTCACCGGAAAGGCGTCGCGAAAGCCCCCGAACTAGCGTGGTCCGTCGCAATCCCCGGTGTTGTGAGCGCGCGCGCCATTATCGCCCCGGCTTCAGCGGGCGGGGCACGCAAACTATGTGCCATCGCAAATGAGCACGGTAGCGTCGCCATCCACTTGCTGGACATTCAGGACAACAGCGCACAGCTTGCCGCGCCTATCCAAATCGACAACGCTATTGCCGTTGCCGCCTACGAGCCCGGGTTGACAGTCGCAGCCAATGGCGCGGTGCGTTTTTCAGTGATTGTCAGGACGAAAGATCCGGATGGAAGAATCGATATTGTGGATGGAATAGTTCCTGCCAGCGGCCAACCCAACGTACAACGTTCCACGATCGCGCAACGCGAACAAGGTGTCACTGCGGCCACGATTGCCTATACGGCAACGGAAACCTCTTCCCCCGTGCGTGTTTGGGCGATTCGCTTACATGATGGAACGGTGCATTTCGCTAGCCCCAATGCACATCCGGTCGAATCGGGCTCCAACCTGCCCATAAGTCTGCTGCGAATGTCGGGAGCGACTTACTTCCTTACGCTAAATCCCGAAACGGGTCCAGCCTTCCTGCCGGTCGCCCATTAGCCAGCAGTTTGCCGTGCTACGGCACCAACTAATGAACGGTGCCGAGCCGGCTTGGTGGCCAGAACACGAAGACCGCTTTGCCATAGATGTAGCTGCGCGGGACAAATCCCCAGGCCCGGCTGTCATTGGAAGAATTGCGATGGTCGCCCAGCACGAAATATTCGTCGGGAGGAACAACGCGCGGCGGATAGCTGCGATCGTCGCGGTACTCCGGTGGCACATAATTTTCCACGAGCTTCTTCCCATTGACAATCACGTAGCCGTCTTGGACCGCAACCGTATCGCCCGGCAGACCGATGACGCGCTTGATGTATGACTCGCGAATGTCTTCCGGCGCCCAAAACACAACCGTATCACCGCGTTCAATTTTCCCGAGGCCGAATTTGTAGCTGAACTGATTGATGAACAGCCGCTCGTGATCGTAGAGCGTCGGCATCATGCTTGTGCCTTCTACTTTTACCGGCCGGTAGAGAAATAGAATCACCAGCACGGCAACTAAAACCGACAACATCAAATCGCGGAACCAGGCAAGCGTCGTTAAAAAGACAGACCTCGGCTGTTCCGTTTTCACCGCTGCAGGACTAGGCGCCTGCAGGGCAGCTTCCGGCACCGGTTCGTTCATACTCCGAAGCTATGTACAGCTATATCTATAGATTACAAACCGCGGAACGGGACGGGCAGAGTACGCAAACATCTGTTTGCGCCCGAACTACGGAATGCCAGCGAAGAACGCTTCTCAGAGTTGGACGATGTAGTCGAAAATTCGGTTGCCCGATTGGCGGCGGTCTACAGTTTCGCTTTCAATTCGCGTTCTGCTCGCAGCCAATCCTGTTCCGGTGAACCCGGTGCGTACCCACGCGCCGCCCAATAGGAATACGCCAGGCGTGCAATCTGTTCGTGGGTAACAGCGGGCTTGTTTTTCTCACTCAATCCAGTCTGCGCTACGGGTGCGGATTCAGTTTCGTACGACGCGTTGCTTGTGGAAGCGGCTGCCGCAGCAGCTACCGCTTTTTCAGGAACAGGCGCGGCCTGCTCGACAGCGAGCGCTTTAGTGGCTGGCTTGTGATGCTTCATAGAATTAGTTTCCGGTGATTCAGTGCTCTTCGACTTGGAAGACCTCGTGGTGCGCGGCTTGGAACCTTCGCTTTGCGTAGATGCTTCAGGTAAAGCGGCAGTTTCTTCCGCCGTCTTGTGTGTCTTTTTCGAAGTTTTACTAAACTGCATGCCAAATATTAAACCACACCAAAACATGTTTTGCAGTAACTGTTTTAACGACATTCTGCCGGACTGAAAGCGTAATCACCACCATCCCAATAGCTATAATTCAAATTGAGTGCCTTTCCGACGCCGCCGAGCCTTGTTTGCTACCCGCTCCCTGGCAATTTTTGCGCTCATCATGCTGCTGCTGGTCACGTTTACCGGCCAGATACACAAGCATAGTGCGAACCAGCAAGATACTTGCCTGATTTGTCACGTTACCGATCGCGCCAGCGTTGTCCACATCGATACGAATGTCGGCAAACCTGTTGCGACTACGCGAACCCCGTGCTGCCGCGTCGAACACACCACGCACGTGCCCGAATTTCAGCCCTGTTCGCGCACGCCGCGCGCGCCTCCATCTCCTCTCTTTTTCGTTTGAGCTTGAGCCCGCCTTACCAGCGGACTGATCGTCTTGTCCAGAAGAATTTGAAGAGGAGTAGTATGTTGATGCGTTTTGTACTGGCAGCAGCATGGGCGGCCTTATTCGCGCTCGGGTTGGGTGCGTCGAGCGCGCGACCCGACGGCTCGCAAGCGACCGGTAACGGCGGAACGGTGCAGGGAGTTGTGACGGATCCGACCGGGGCAGTGGTTCCGGGCGCCGAAGTTACTCTGAGTAACGCCGTCACAAATTACAAGCAGACCGTCAAGTCTGGTGCTGACGGCACTTTCCGCTTCAACAATATTCCGATGAACTCCTACCGCCTGGAGGTCTCCGCACCCGGATTTCAGGCGTACACGCAGCAACTCGACGTGCGCACGCAAGTGCCGATTCAAGTTAAAGCGGCGCTCGCGCTTGCGGGAGCTTCGGAAACGATTAACGTATCCGCCTCCGCCGAGGTTTTGGAGAACGTACCAGCCGCGCACACCGATGTCAGCCAGCATCTGATTTCCGATCTCCCGATCGCCAACACAGGCCAAGGCTTGAGTGATGCCATCACGTTGACATCCGGCGGCGTAGTCGCGGATTCCAACGGTTTCTTTCACCCGCAAGGCGACCATGGAGAAACAACCTACGTCGTTGACGGCCAGCCGATCAGTGATCAGCAGAACAAGGTTTTCTCAACCCAGCTTCCGGCCAATGCATTTCAATCGATGGAATTGGACAGCACGGCGCCCGGAGCGGAGTATGGCGACAAGACCGGCCTTATTGTCAACGCAGTGACACGCTCAGGTCTCGGGCAAAAGCCGACTGCGAGTTTCGAAGCGAATTACGGTTCTTTCGGAGCGATTGGCGAAGAGGCAACGTTCGGCATCGGAGGGAGCCAGTGGGGCAATTTTCTGGTGGTCGATAGCAGTCGCTCAGGCCGGTTTTTGGACAGTCCCGAATTTCAGCCGTTTCACGACATCGGAAACGGCGAGACGATTTTCGACCGCATCGATTATCAGCCCGGCAGCAAGGATTCGTTTCATCTGGATTTGTTCGGCGCACGCAACTGGTTCCAGATTCCGGACACGTACGATCAGCTCTCGCAAGATCAGCGCCAACAAGCCAGGACGCAGAGCTATTCGCTCGGTTATCAGCACACGTTCTCCCCGAGCACGCTGCTGACCGTTAATCCGTTTGTGCGGCAGGATCGCGTGAACTATTATCCAAGCCGCGATCCATTCGATGACACGCCTGCCACCGTGGGACAGGACCGGCATCTCACCAACTGGGGAACCCGCGTCGATTTGTCTTATGCGAATTCGACGCACAACCTGAAAGTGGGCACCCAGATCACACAGGAGCGTTTAGTGGAAAATGATTTCCTGGCGATTACTGACCCGGCATTCAATCCCGTTTGCCTTACCTCGAGCGGGAATCCCGTTACCGACCCGGCCATACGAAATCCGAATGCGTGCGTGCCTCTCGGCTATCAGATTAACCCCAACCTTGCGCCTGGCTTGATCCCTTACGACCTGACACGCGGCGGGACTTATTTCAGATTTCACGGCCGCGGAAATATTAATGAGCAGGCCGTTTACGCACAAGATCAGATCACACTCAAGGACTTGACGATCAGTTTGAGCGTGCGCTTCGATCATTACGACGGCCTCTCGAAAGATCACTTGGTTGAACCGCGCGTCGGCCTGTCTTACGCATTTAAGTCCACCGGCACCGTTTTGCGTGCTTCTTACACGCGCTCGCTTGAAACTCCGTACAACGAAAATCTTCTGATTTCGGACGCCACCGGAGCAGGCGGGTTGGCTTCCAATTTCGGGGCCTACGCTGCGCAACCGCTTCGCCCCGGCCACCGCAATCAATACTCAGCCGGCTTCCAACAGGCCATCAAACGCTACGTCCAGATCGATGCAAGCTATTTTTGGAAGTTCACCAAGAATGCCTTCGACTTTGACACTTTATTCAACACGTCGCTAGCCTTTCCAATTTCCTGGCGCCTCTCTAAAATCGATGGCGTTTCCGTGCGCCTTTCTACTTCGAATCTGCACGGGTTCCAGGCTTACACGACTTTGGGACACACGCGCGCCCGCTTCTTCGGTCCCGAAGTTGGCGGCCTGATTTTCAACTCGCCGCTCGATGTGGGCGCATTCCGCATCGATCACGACCAAGCTTTTCAGCAGACCGCATTCATTCGCTATCAATATGGCAAAGATGGCCCGTGGGCGGCATTCACCTGGCGCTACGACAGCGGAGAAGTAGCCGGCGCGGTAACCGGCCTGGATGCGGCGCTAGCCCTTGATGCCGACCAGCAAGCCGCGATCGGCTTTTATTGCGGGAATCAGATCGCAACCGTTGTGAATCCGATCAGTTCCTGCACCAGTTCCCATTACGGTGCTACCCGTCTGGTGATCCCTGCTCCGGGCACCTACAATCCAGATCACAATCCACCACGCATTGCTCCACGCAATTTGTTTGATGCCTCCGTTGGCATTGACAATCTTTTTCACAAAGAAAAAGTCAAGACCACTCTTAAGTTCACGGCCATGAATATCACGAATAAGGAGGCTCTTTACAATTTTCTCTCCACGTTCAGCGGCACGCATTTCGTGACGCCGCGTTCGTACCAAGTTTCGCTGGGGTGGAATTACTAGGGCTTTTTATTAGAGCAGCAATTTGAACCTTAAACACGCCTAACGGCGTCAGAAGAGCAGTAAGCTTCATGACGCCTTTCAACGTTTTGCAGTCGTGGGGAAAAGTGTTGTCGGGAAACATCCCCATGCTGTCGATCGAAATCACGCGCGAGTGCCCGCTGCATTGCCCCGGTTGTTACGCCTACGGCGATTCGCATCTGGGCGAAGGCGGCCCGAACCTTCGCAGCGTAGCGGATTATCGCGGTGACGATTTAGTGAGCGGAATTTTGCGGCTTGTGGAACAGCATCGCCCGCTGCAAGTGTCGCTGGTGGGCGGCGAGCCGCTTATGCGCCATCGCGAATTGAGCCGTGTTCTTCCCGAGCTAAGCAATCGTGGGATTTACACGCTGATTGTTACGAGCGGCGTTATTCCCATTCCGCAAGGCTGGACGAATCTACCGCGCGTCACAGTCGCCATTTCAGTCGACGGCAACCCGGAGGATCACGATGTGCGGCGCAAGCCCGCCACATACGACCGTATCCTCAGGAACATTTCCGCCTCGAGGGTTAATGTTCACTGGACGGTGGTCCGCAACAACGTGGAGCAGCCCGGTTATCTCGATCGCTATCTTCAGTTCTGGAATGCGCGGGCGGAGGTCAATCGCATTTGGGTCAGCGTGTATACGCCGCAGGCCGGCGAGCAATCCGCAGAACGGCTCACAGCGGAAAATCGGCGCGCGCTCTACGATTACTTCCGTTCCACCGGAAACCGCTATCCCAAGCTGACGATGCACAAAGGACTGCTGGACGCCTTTATTGCTCCTCCGCAAAATCCTGCCGGGTGCCTGTTTTCCAAACTGTCTGTCAATTACACGGCAGATCTTCGGACACGAGTAGAGCCTTGCGTTTTCGGCGGCTCTCCCGATTGCGCTGAGTGCGGCTGCTCTATGAGCATGGGCATGCATTGGCTTGGCCAAATAAAAATCGCGGGCGGAATTCGTGCTCACCATCTGATCGAACACTCGCTGGCTATTGGACGAACCGTCAACCAGATACGCGGCGCCGGCTCGGGGCTGCGCTGGGATGTTCCACCGCAGTCCGGATCTAACGATCTGGTTCAAATTGAACGGTAGCCGCTGGACACTCGCCTGGCGCCCCAGCGGCGCCGTGTTTGCAAGAATAAATGGCGATGCCTGCTCCGGTCATTCTGATTGCAAACGGCGATCTGCGGCTTTCTGCAAATCAAGTTTGTTGGCCCGCGCAAGAAAAGGTCGAGCAAGCCGTTACTAAGGCAATTCGAAGCTTCGGTTTCGACGTGCAACACGGCCATCCTGTTGACCCGGTCAAAAAACATGGGTTCATCGATTCGCAGAAATACGGCATGCAGGTTTTCCGGGAGATCCCGGCAGACGCGCCTCTTATGGTTGTGGAAGCGGTTTGGCAATACAGCCATCATGTGTTGCACGGCCTGATATCGCACAAGGGCCCGATTCTAACGATTGCTAACTGGAGCGGCCAGTGGCCCGGGCTCGTCGGAATGCTCAACCTGAACGGCTCTCTGACGAAAGCCGGGGTCTCCTATTCCACGCTCTGGTCCGAAGATTTTCGTGACGAATATTTTCGTTCACGCCTGGAAGACTGGCTGCGGGGGCGGCCGGTCCGGCACAACACAGACCACGTGCGCCCGCTTAAAACTTTGCGTTTGCCTGCCAAAGCGCGTGAGCTGGGATCGAAACTGGCGCAGCAGCTCAAGCGCGAAAAGGCCATTCTCGGAGTGTTCGACGAGGGCTGCATGGGCATGTTCAATGCGATTGTTCCGGATCATCTGCTGAACCCCACCGGTGTCTACAAAGAGCGTCTGAGTCAATCAGCCCTATATGCCGCCATGCGTGAGGTGCCTCATGAGGAGGCGCAGGCCGTGCGCGATTGGCTGGATGATCGAGGGCTAAAGTTCGAGACGGGGCCAAATCCGGAAACGGATCTGACAGACGAGCAAATTTTGGACCAATGCCGCATGTACATCGCCGCTTTGCGAATTGCCGACGATTTTGGCTGCGCAGCCATCGGCATTCAATATCAGCAGGGGCTAAAAGATCTCACCCCCGCGTCCGATCTCGCCGAAGGATTGCTAAACAATTGCGATCGTCCGCCGGTGCGTGCAAAAGACGGGCGCGTCCTTTACGAGGGACAGCCTCTCCCGCATTTCAACGAAGTGGATGAATGCGCGGGGCTCGATGCGCTGGTGACCAATCGCGTATGGAATGCGCTTGGACTACCGCCCGAAACCACGCTGCACGATTTGAGATATGGCGAGCCGTATGGCGAAGAATTCGTCTGGGTCTTCGAGATTTCCGGCGCTGTTCCTCCGGCCCACAACGTGGGCGGTTATGCGGGCAGCGTCAGCCAGCGCCAGCCGCCCATGTATTTCCGTCTGGGTGGCGGATCGCTGAAAGGCGTCAGCAAGCCCGGCGAAATTGTCTGGAGCCGCGTTTTCATTGAAGACGGCAAGCTCAAGGCCGATCTCGGCCGGGCGCGCGCTATTCAATTACCGCAAGAAGAAACGGAGCGCCGGTGGGCAATCACGACGCCGCAATGGCCGATTATGCATGCGGTCCTTTACGGCATCTCGCGCGATCAGATGATGGCGCGGCATAAAGCGAATCACATTCAGGTGGCTTACGGCAACGATGCGGAAAGCGCCAATCAGGCGCTAGCTGCGAAAGCGGCCTTCTTCCAGGAATCGGGGCTGGAGGTCAGTATCTGCGGGACGGACACAGGGCTGTAAGGTATGAAAGTCGGCATCCTGGGCACCGGCGCGATCGCCACTAAACACGCGCAAGCTTACCGGAACATCGGGTTCCAAATTGTTGCCTGCTCAAATCGGACGGAGGCGCGCGGTCGTGAATTTGCAAGCCGCTGGGGTGCCGAGTTCGTTCCGAATTACCACGATCTTTGCCGTTACCCTGGCCTCGATTTCATCGATGTCACGGCCTTCCCGAACTTTCATCCGGAGCCTGTTCGCATTTGCGCCGAAATCGGGCGGCCCATCCTGGTGCAGAAGCCGATTGCTACGAATCTCGACGATGCACGCCGTATGATCGACCTGGCGCACGCAGCGGGCATCCCCTTCGGCGTCGTCAGCCAGCATCGTTTTGACGATTCCACCATTTTTCTCAAACGTGCTTTGGCGGCCGGGCGTTTGGGAAAACTGCTCGAGGCCGACGCTTACGTGAAGTGGTTTCGAAGCGACGAATATTATTCGCGTCCCATCAAAGGTAGCTGGGAAACCGAGGGCGGCGGCGCACTCATCAATCAGGCCATTCACCAGGTTGACATTTTGCTCTACCTGATCGGCCCGGTGGCAACTGTTTCCGGCACATGGCAGATCGGCGCGCGCCACAAAATTGAAAGCGAGGACATCGTCAACGCGCTGCTCAATTACGAGTGCGGCGCAACCGGTGTGATTCAGGCCGCCACAGCACTCTGGCCGGGCTATCCGGAGCGCATCGAGATTCATGGCACCAAAGGCTCTGCTATCATCACCGGCGATCGCCTTACCAGGTGGGACGTTCTGGGTGACGAAGAGGCGAATCGTACCGACCCGGCTCCGGTCGCCTCCGATGTCGCATCCGGGTCGTCGGATCCCATGGCGATCAGCCTCGTGTCCTTTGAGCGGCAGTTCGAAGATTTCGCGCAGGCAATCCGTGAAAGACGCAACCCGCTGGTGGATGGTATCGAGGGTTATCGCGCGCTGGCAGTCGTACTCGGCATTTACCAGTCGTGCCGCGAAAAAAAGGCGATCGGCCTACGAGAGGAGAAAACAGTGTGACGGTCACAGAAACAGTTCCGGACCCGCAACAACTCTCGCGCCGCATCGAGGAGTTCTCCACCCGCCATCCGGCCATCTGGCATGAGCTGGAGCATGATGTCGAGCGAATGCGCTGGTTGACAACGATTTTCAGCTTCAGCCATTTTCTAGCCGAAGAGCTGATCCGCCACCCGAAATGGATCTGGAGCATCGGCGATGTACACCGCGCGCGTTCGTTTTCAGACTACAAAGAGAACCTCACTCTCTTTCTGCGGCAGCGTGGCGTCGAGAAGCCGACTGCATTCGAACTCGCGCTATTCCGGCGTAAGGAGCTATTGCGCCTGGTAGTGCGTGACGCGCTGAGTCTTGCGCCGTTGGCGGAGATCACGCAAGAGCTTTCCGGGCTTGCGGACGCCCTGCTCGACTGCGCCTTGACTTCGGTTTCTGCCGAACTGGAATCGCGCTATGGACGGCCTACTGCCGAATCTGATCCTGACGGCAAGCGTCAGGCCACATTCACAGTGCTTGCCTTAGGCAAACTCGGCGGCCGCGA
>JAJPJN010000112.1 GCA_021324185.1 Terriglobia bacterium
ACCTGGAATCTGCCGCAGAGGCCGTGTTTCAAGGCGTTCCGGGAGACTTTTTCGAGGCCCGCGGTAGTGGTGGGGCCGGTGCTCTTTTGAGCATTGGCGCGATTGGCTTCGAGTTTGGATTCGGAGATAGACATATAAAGTGAATTCCTTTGGATTACGGCCGCTTGCTGGCGCGTGCGGCTCCGCTGATTACTCTGAGGGATGGGTAGTGCGGAGGAGGCTTTCTGGCCCGCGTAATCTATTGGCGGAAAGATAGATACAAAATTTTGACAAATTGAACTGATGCAGGGAGGATCAACGGCGGGTCGAACCTCGCGTAATGCCGCTTCAGGAGCTCTGAAATGTTCTATCGCGTGGATTACCATTTAGCTTTGCTGCTGGCGGGCTTTTTAATCGGCGTTTTATTCAGCAGAGCAACAAAAGACATCGCCGCCCGGCGACTGGCGCGCGCCTATTACGTCGCTGTCGCGATTGTCGCAGTGGCGTCCGTATTAATTTTTGCCGTCACGGTTTTAGCCCCCCAAGCCCATATCTGGATTTTGGCCTACAAAGTCGCAAGCGATCTGGGGAACGCTCTGTTCGGGGTATTGTTCGGTTTGGCGGTACGGCGTCAAGACAGTCGCGAATTCTTAACCAATCCGACCATTGTGGCCGCGCTTCTGATGTCGCGGGCATTTTCGTTCGGCATCAGCAGTATTGGCAAAGCGTTCTCGCTCGCGCCCATGACTCAGTTTTTTAACCAATCCGGCTATTCGACGGGGTTCCTGGAGTTCATCATGATGGCCGAGGCGTTTGGAGCGATCGGTCTGCTCCTGCCGTGGGCCGTGCGGCCGGCGCTGATCGGGCTCACGATCGATATGTTCGGCGCCATCATGACGCATGTCTTCAACGGCGATCCGGTAAACGACAGCACGGGGGCCATTGGGCAACTGATCCGGCTGATCGCCATTGGCATCCTATTAACAATGCGCCCGCCCGAAGATGCGCGCGCCGCTTCCCGCTCCCTCCGCCGTTCCGTGCTTGCTGTCGGCGCAGTGGCGGCAGTCTGTCTCTTGGCCGCCGCAGGGGGCGGCGTAGCGATCCATCATCTCAGCCCGGCTCCCGCAACAGTGCAGGCGGTAAAAAGCTAGCGGCATTCGCAGTCGACCAACTGCTCAAACTCACCGGCTAACTGCCGTCCTTCCGCCTGAAATCCGTATGGCACCCACGCGGGCGCAGTCGCGGCGTGCCCATTTTCCCTTTTTTCCAGCAAAATTTCCTTCTACCTCACGCCAATCGCCCAAAATCACAGCCAAAGCCCTTTGTCAAGACCTCCTGCCGTGAGTTTTGCAAGTCGGTCACGAAAGTAGAAACATTATTATCTGCCTTTAAAAACAACTACTTAGGTCACCAAAGACGCATCCAGTGGGCACTACCTGCCGATAACTTGTGTGCGCGGGCAAAGGAACCGCACACAAATGTTACCTCCGACCTATCCGGATTCCTATATTTTTTCTGCGATTTTGCACCTGTTTGGTTTTTAACAGATTGGCAGCTACAGGCTGGTTCAACTTGCTAAGTGAGCGGGCTGGAATAGCGGCGCTGAAAAATTTGTCAACCGTCCGCAAGGATGGTAGATTACTCAGAGAGAATCTCTCACAATTTTTTTGTTGCCACTTTTAGGGCGGGTTTCGCAGCCATTTGCACGCAGGTTGCGGCCGGTCGAAATGATTTTGGCGGCCCTTGCTTGTGCCGTTCCAAGCCTGCTTTCGGGGGCCCAGTGCGGCCCCGAACCAGCGCCGCATAACTCTGCCGGAATGGCGTTTCAGCGCGCGTGCGACCTGCGGGAAGCAGGCCATTACGCTGAGGCAATCAGCCAGTTCCAGGCCGCGGCGCAGCAGTGGCATGCGCTATCTAATCCACATTGGGAAATCCGCTGCCTGCTATACAAGGGCGCCTGTCAAGCGCGCCTGTTTCAGTATCGTGTCGCTTTAGAAACAACTGAAAACGCAGCCGCGCTTGCGAAGGCCGCCGGAGAAAAAGCCCACGCGGCGGCGGCCGATATGACTATTTCCACTCTTTACGCACAGCTCGGTAATTCTGCTCTAGCGCGCCGAAAGATCGAAGAAGCCGTCGAGCAACTCAAAGGCTCGACCCGTTATGATCTGCTTTCGCAGGCATATCACCAGCTTTCCTATCAGGAGATTCAGCTTGGCGACATCGCAGCCGGCATTCGATCGTCTGAATTAGGGGTCCAAAGCGCCCAGCAGGCACGCCGGCCGGATTTAGAAGCGCTCACATGGGATTTTCGCGGCATTGCGCTTTTGAAAGCGGGCCGGACGAAGGAAGCGGAAGCTTCCCTGAATACCGCGCTGCACATTTATCAAACCACCGGCACAAAAAAAGTCCCTGCGATTGCATTGGAGCATCTGGGCGAGCTGAAATGGCAGGAAAAACAGTACGAACCGGCTTTGGCCTATATCGATCAGGCGTTTGCAAACGCCGACGCTCCGTTCAAAATCAGCCCTCAATTTTATCCTCTGACCGTGCGTGCCGGTATTCTCCGCGATCTGGGCCGTACCGCCGAAGCGCTGGCGGCATATCGCAAAGCGGTGAGTTCGGCTAACATGTGGCGGCGCTCGGCGTTGCCGGGTGATGCCACGAACATTCAAACGGTTCAGGAGCTGAATCGGACGTATCAGGGGTTCGCCGAGTTAGCTGCCGAGGAAAGCCTGAAGCTTCACGACGATGCGCTGGCGCGGGAAGCGGTGGAAACGCTCGCCACGAATCGCGCCGCCAGCTTGCGAGAACAGCTTTCGGTTGACATGGACCGGAATCACGCGCTACCTCCCGAATACCTGGCAAAGTTGGGCGAATTACAAAGCATTCAGGCGCGCATCACGCTGGGCGGAGACAAGGCGAGCGAGGCCCGACTGGCGGATCTTGAAAACGAAATTGCGGAACTCGAAACAAAAATCGGACTGGATTCAGAAAAAAAGTCGATTTATGCGGAGAATTATCAGGCTAAGAAATCACTTAGAGATATTCAGTATGGCTTAAGCTCAACAGAAGCATTGCTCAGCTTTTGCTTAGGCGAAAAAACATCGTTCCTTTGGGCGATAACCAGGGAGGCGGTCCAATTGTATAGACTGCCCAGTGCACATGAAATAGGCGAACGCGCTACCTTGCTTCGGAATGCGCTAGAAAGCCGGCAGAGTTTTGCTGCCCCGGCGCGATCTCTCAGCGAAGACCTGTTCTCACAACTGGATGGCGGCATCTGGGAGAAACCGGAGTGGCTTATTGTCGGCGACGGCGCTTTGCTTGACCGGGTACCGTTTGTGCTGCTGCCAACGCGCAGCGGGCTGAAGCTGGTAAACGGTCATTCCTTGCGCCTGCTGCCGAGCGAATATCTGCTGACAACGCACTCCGGCGCCGCAAAAGAGGCGCGCTTCGCCGGAATCGCCGACCCGGTGTACAACCTGGCGGATTCGCGGCGCGCGCCATCCAATACCTTTCTCAAGAACGCAACGGCGCGCGGATCGAGCGCGCTCGGGCGCCTGCCGGGCAGCCAACGCGAAATTCGTGCTTCGGCCCAATACAGCGGCGTTCCGCAAACGCGTCTGCTGATCGGAACGGAGGCCAATCTGGCTGCCGTCACCGCAGAATTATCACAACATCCCAGCATTGTTCATTTTGCAGTTCACGTGGTGAGTCCTCCGGGGCATCCGGACCAGGCCGCGCTGGCCCTTAGTCTGGGCCGGAACAATATTCCGGAACTCCTGACGCGCGAAAAGATTGCATCTCTGCGTGTCCCGGGCAGCTTAGTGGTTCTGAGCGGCTGCGCCTCGGGACAAGGGCAGCCTGCGCCGAGCAACGGCCTGATCGGACTCAGCCGGGCCTGGCTTCTGGCGGGCGCGAGCGCTGTCCTGGTGAGTAATTGGCCCACACCGGACGATTCGGGCCAGTTCTTTACGGTTTTTTATTCCCAGTTAGCTGAAACCCATTCCGGCCCGTTGGGCAGCCGCGTGGCAATGGCGCTGCAGCGTGCGCAGCTCCAAATGCAGCAACGCGGCGGTTATGGGAGCACTCCTGCTTATTGGGCCGCATATTCAGTCGTCTCAAAGGAGTAGAAGCATGGCAGTGACTGAAACAAACTCCGGGCAAGAATCAGGCGCTGGGAGCACGGCCACAAAATCCGGCAGACAGGACCTGCACGCGATCAATTGGTCCAGCCTGGTCCAGCAGATCAAAGCCGGAGATAACGACGGAATGGAGCAGCTTTATAAGCTGTTCAGCCGCGGTATCCGTTTTTACCTGTGCCGACAGCTTGGACCGCAAGAACTGGAGGACAAGGTGCACGACACCTTCCTCATCGTGGTCAATGCGATTAAGCGCGGCGACTTGCGGGAGCCAGACCGGCTGATGGGATTCGTCAGAACCGTGGTGCGGCGCCAGGTGGCAGCATACATCGAACAGGCAGTGCACACGCGGCGCGAGCAAGCCGAACTGGAGAGCGGTGTATCGGTAGTGGACCGCACCCAGAATCCAGAGCAGGAAGCGATCCTAAGACAAAAGGCCGAACTGATGGAAAGCGCACTGGGTGCGCTCTCCAAGCGGGATCGGGATATTCTGATACGGTTTTATCTGCAGGAGCAGCCACAAGAGCAGATCTGCCGTGAAATGTCGCTTACAGAAACTCAATTTCGTCTTCTCAAATCGCGCGCAAAAGCGAAATTTGGCGAAATTGGAAAGAAAAAACTGGCAAGCAGCGGAATTTTCTCTGTGCTAGTGAGAGCAAATTCCTAATGAGAGAACTACCCAAGCAGGAAGCAATGGATTCCGGCGATATGCAGTACAGTTATTTGGATCACCCCTCCACGGATCTGTTGGAACGGTTCGTTTTGCACCGGTCTTCAGATATGGAAGCAGAGCTCGTTGAGACACATCTACTCGCATGTGATTCGTGCGTTTCCAGGGCGGAAAGTCTCGAACTGGAAATTGCAGCCATGAAACTGGCGCTCCGCGAGTATGCCGCTAAACAGCTTGGCGTCAACCAGGAACAGGCGCAACCCGTTTTTTGGAAAAAGTGGTTTTCCGTTCCGGTGCTCTCCTGGGCGGGAGCGGGTCTGGCAGCTTGTGCCTTCTGCCTGTTTGCATTTCTTCCGGTTCAAGTCGGGCTGAACGCCGAGCGCGGTACAGCGGCCACTGTTGCCGTTCCGGAATGGCGGAACACCCATCTGGTTTTGCATGATGAAGGCTTGCAAGCCGGGCAATTACAGGCAGAGGTGGTCAACGACACGGGATCACTGATTTGGGCTGGAACGGTAAACAGCGCGGCTGGCCAAGTGACGCTGGCGCTGCCGAGAATCACGCATACGGGCCGCTATTACGCACGCTTGTATACGCCCGGACCTGGACGCGAACTGCTGGACGAATTTCCGTTTGAAGTGAAGTTCCAGCTTTAACGCACGGCTAAAAGACCCGGCGGTGCAGCCGGTCGATTGTAAACTTTGCGGTATCGGCCACCGCCATCACAGCCATCACGCCCGCTTGCACCGGGTCGGTAATCACCAGATCCGAAGCATCCGGAACGCTGCCGGCCATATTTAAGCTGATGACCAGCAGGCCTTCCCGGCGGACTTCCCGAACTGCGGTTTCGATATCGCCGCCCATTAAGGACCCGGCAAGCACTAAGGCGCGTACGCGCGGCAGACGGAGCACGGCACGGACCGCAGCGGCCAGAGCCTGCTCGCCGACCAGGGGAATTGTGTCGACCGAAATGTGTTCGCCGCGAATATTATGCCGGTCCGCTTCGGCGATCGCGCCCAGGGCGACTTGGCCGACCTGCGCGCCGCCGCCCATAATAATGATCCGCTTGCCATAAATCTTCTGTAGCGATTGCACCTGTGTGACGGCTTGAACTACTTCCAATGCGCTGAGGTCTTCAATGAGCGCGTCGGGCAAAGCTGGCAGATCGAGTTCAAAGTAGATGCGCGTGGTAACCGGCTGATCTTCCACGATGGAGACGGAGCGGATATCGCCCGCGTGGCGCGCGATGACTCCGGTAAGCTGATGCAGTACGCCCGGGCCGTTCACGGTCTGAATCACCAGCCCTACCTTTTCGATTTCCGCCGGGTTCAGGGCTCTACCTCATACTTCTTCAAAATCTCTTCCCAGCAGCCCCGCGCTTTGAGGAGGGTTTCGATGACCTCGCGAACGGCTCCGGAGCCTCCGGAAGCTTCAGTGACTGCCGTAGCAGAGCGCTTCACTTCTGCGCGCGCATTCGCGGTGGCGAAAGAAAGCCCGACGCGGCGCATAATCACTACATCCGTCAGGTCGTCACCGACATAGGCGACTTCTTCCGGACGCGCCTGCGCCTCTGCCATGATTTTTTCAAAGAGCGGAATCTTTTCGATGTGCCCCTGAAACACCCATTTCATTCCGACCTGCCGGGCGCGCTCTAATGTGGCTGGAGAGTCACGGCCGCTAATGACGCCCGTTTCGACGCCGTACCAGGTGAGCCAGCGTAATGCAATGCCGTCCTGAGAATCGAAGGCTTTGCTTTCGACCATCTTTCCGTCAGGACCGGGAGAGAAAAACAACCGGCCGTCGGTGAGGACGCCATCGACATCCATCAGCAGCACGCGGATGCCTGCAGCTAATCGCTCGAACTTTTGGGGATCGACCGAATCATTGATCTGCATCGAGGCGGCAGTTACAACGAAACGCCTAAAATGTGGCTAGCAGTGGAAGACTTACTGGAGCGAGTGAGCGAAATCATCCCTCGTTATAGCATGCTGGCGCCGGGTGACAGAGTAGGGGTTGCGGTCTCTGGAGGCGCTGATTCCGTTGTTCTGCTGCACCTGCTTCATCGTCTTGTTAGCGCTTTCGCGATACACCTGACGGTGCTGCACGTCAACCACGGCTTGCGCGGCGCAGAATCCGATGAGGACGAGCAGTTTGTCCGGGAACTGGCAGAAACGTTAGGACATCCGCTGGTGGCGGCGCGAGGCGAGCCGGAGCCGGGCAATCTGGAGCAAGAGGCGCGGCGAGTTCGCAGAGCCTTCTTCGCAGAGTGCATGCGTGAGCACGGTCTGCAGAAAATCGCGCTGGGCCACACGAAAAGCGATCAGGCCGAGACGGTACTCTTCCGCTTTCTGCGCGGGTCAGGAGTTGCGGGTCTGGCGGCCATGCGGCCAGTGACAACGGAGGGCTACATCCGCCCGCTGCTCGAGACGACACGGGCGGAAGTGCGGACCTGGGCCGTAGCCCACGAGATTCGCTGGCGCGAGGACTCCTCCAACGCGGACCAGGGCTTTGCGCGTAACCTGCTGCGGAATAAAGTGATGCCGGCGCTAGCTGCCGATTTTAATCCGAATCTGGAGGATACTCTTGCCGGGGCGGCGGAAGTGGCTGCCGCCGAGGACGATTACTGGCGCGATCATCTGGAGCTTCTTTACCGGCAGATGTTTAAGAAATGCCATTCGGGGCTGGCGCTCGATGTCAAAGCGCTCAAGACGCAGCACCTGGCTGTGCAGCGCAGGTTAATTCGTTGCGCGATCGGCGAAATAAGGGGCGATCTTAGATCGATCGATCTGCAGCACGTCCGGGCGATTTTGGAACTCTGCCAGAGTGAAGAAGGTCACAATCGCGTTCTGATTCCTGGCGTGGATGCCATCCGTTCCTTTGGCGTGCTGCTTTTTGCAAAACCCGGAGAACTAAACGCCGATCCGCGCGACTACTCTGTAGAGCTTAGTCCGAATCAGATGTTGGAATTACCATTCCGTGCGGGCGCAATTGAGTTGCGGCTACTCAACTCAAATCACACGAATTGTGTTAACTTCAAGGAGGAGCGCACAGGGCGTTCGGTGGGCGTGGTGCGCGAGATCGAGAGAAGAGACTCACAACTGCCGGAAGAACTTGCCAATCTCAATTTTGAGGCCGTTACCAACCGCGCTCCGGCTGCTCGCTTGCAGGTCCGAAACTGGCGGCCCGGTGACAAAATGCTGCGGCCCGGCCATCAGAAACCGGAAAAGATCAAATCGCTATTTCAGGAATTTCGAGTACTTTTATGGGATCGCCGGCACTGGCCGGTAGTGGTTATCAACGATGAAATCGTGTGGGCCCGGAGTTTTGGCGCAGCATCTCCGTTTATGGCAGAAGCGGACACTCGCGAGAGAGCGATCCTGCGCTACCGGCCGGCTGAGGATCTTCAGTTCGGGTAGGTTTGAATCGAAAGCAACGCCACGGACGTCTTTCATATGAGGGGTGGAAATCGAGCGCATGCGCTCGTGCCGGTCCGTCTGAGACTGGCGGAAGGTGCTAAATGAGTTCTAATATCAAGACCGCTGTTTTTTGGGTGGTCATTATATGTGCCATTGTTCTGGTCTACATGGCGGTTAAGACCGGCCGTGGTCCGACGCCTCAGAACATGTCAGTTTCCGAGTTCGTCACGACCGTGCAGGAAGGAAAAATTCGCGACGTCACCATTACGGGGACGGACGCGCAGGGCACGATGACGGACGGCAAAGCGTTCCATACCGTCATCCCGCCGAATTATCCCGAGATTTACAAGATGATGCAGGACAAGGGCGTCCGGTATAGCTGGAAGGACGCGACCGGGAGCGGCTGGATCGGGATTCTCTTCAATGCCGTTCCGGTGCTGATTCTGCTTGGACTGTGGATCTTCATGATGCGGCAGATGCAGAGCGGCGGCAACAAAGCGCTGAGTTTCGGCAAGAGCAGGGCGCGGCTGCATTCATCGCAGCAGAAGAAGGTGACGTTTAAGGATGTGGCCGGTGTGGAGGAGGCGAAGGAAGAGCTGCAGGAGATTATCGAATTTCTGCGCGAGCCGCAGAAATTTCAAAAGCTGGGCGGCCGCATTCCCAAAGGCGTTCTGCTAATAGGACCTCCCGGAACGGGCAAGACTTTGCTGGCGCGCGCCATTGCGGGCGAGGCGAATGTGCCGTTCTTCTCGATTTCCGGTTCGGATTTCGTCGAGATGTTCGTGGGCGTGGGCGCGAGCCGTGTGCGCGACCTGTTTGAGCAAGGCAAGAAGAATGCGCCGTGCATCATCTTCATCGACGAAATCGATGCGGTTGGCCGGCATCGTGGAGCAGGGCTAGGCGGCGGCCATGACGAGCGCGAACAGACTCTCAATCAATTACTGGTCGAGATGGATGGCTTCGAATCGAATGAAGGCGTGATTCTGGTCGCGGCGACGAACCGGCCTGATGTGCTTGATCCGGCTTTGCTGCGCCCGGGGCGTTTTGATCGACGCGTTGTGGTGGACCGGCCCGATGTTCGGGGGCGCGAAAGCATCCTCAAAGTTCACACCAAAAAGACACCACTAGCCGATGATGTGGATCTGACAGTGATCGCACGCGGAACTCCTGGTTTTGCGGGTGCTGATCTGGCCAATCTGGTGAACGAAGCGGCGCTGATTGCCGCGCGCCAAAACCGCAAAGTGGTCACGCAATACGATTTTGAGCTGGCTAAAGATAAGGTCCTGATGGGCGTGGAGCGGAAGAGCATGATCATCAGCGACAAGGAAAAGCGCATGACGGCTTACCACGAAGCCGGGCATGCTCTGGTGGCTGCTTTGCTGGAGCATGCCGATCCGCTGCATAAAGTCACCATCATCCCGCGCGGCATGGCGCTCGGTTTGACGATGCAACTGCCGCTTGACGACAAGCTATCGCACGATAAGAACTATCTCGATGCGCGGCTGGCGATTTTGATGGCCGGACGCATTGCAGAAGAAATTTTCCTGCACCAGATGACAACGGGCGCGGGCAACGATATCGAGCGCGCCACCGAAATGGCCCACAAGATGGTCTGCGAGTGGGGCATGAGCGAGCTGGGGCCGTTGAGCTTCGGCAAGAAAGATGAGCAGATCTTCCTGGGGCGCGAGATAGCGCAGCATCGCGATTACAGCGAAGCGACGGCAATCCGAATCGATGAGCAGGTGCGCAAGCTGGTCGAAGACGGCTACAATCGCGCGAAAGAGATTATTGAGCAGCACTCGGACGCTCTGGTCCGAATTGCCGAAGCGCTGCTCGAGCGCGAAGTGCTGGATGGAGCTGAAGTGCTCGACCTGATCAACGGAAAGCCGCTGCCGAAGCTGGCGCAGAGGCCGAAGACGACGCCACCTTCTGATGGTGGCGCTACGGTCATTGCGCCGCATCCGACCACGAACATTCCGGGACTGATCGGCGGCGAGAGCCCGCAGCCCGCTTGAGCTGAGATCCGTAACCGAGCCCGGGCTTCAGCGCTCGACGCGCAGTGGAGCTTCCAAGCGAAAGGTCAGCAACGCTTCGGAAGGAATCTTGACCTGTTGGCCGTGCGTGAACAGGTCCGTTCCGAAGCCCGCGCCTCCGCCGGCCGCTGAACCAATAGCAGCGCCCTTGCCGCCTCCGGCAATCGCCCCGATGATGGCGCCTGCGGCCGCACCAATGCCCGTGCGTACGGCCGTCTGCTTACCGCGCGCTTTCCCCTGCTCTTCGAAAACGCTTGTGTCGAG
>JAJPJN010000049.1 GCA_021324185.1 Terriglobia bacterium
GGGAGGGTTCTTGCACTTCAAAGCAGGAATCCTGCAGGCGCAGGGCGCGGCGGGCGAGCCAGGAATGCTGGGCCATCTTGACGACAAGTTCGAGTTCGGGGGCGCCGACGGGCTGTTCGGCTTCGATGAAAGCGGCGAGCAGTTCGTCGAACCGCTGCTGGTTCTCCCAGGCGAGGACCGTGAACTTGCCGCAGAGCCCGTGGGTGCGGCGATTTTCGGAGACCTTTGCCTTGGTAGCCGCAGATTTTGGGCCGCAGGAGTTCAAAGAATTGAGACGATTCGCTTCGATTTGCTTTGGTGTAGCCATGGGTGGCTCCTTTTGAAAAGAATTCGCAGACAGGCAGAACGATAGTCTGCCCGCTACTTCTGTCTATGAGCTTGCGCCGGGGGTGGGCGGGGAGGCGGTTCGAAAGCGAGGCAAATTGCTGGAAGTGCTGGGGAAAGAAAAAGTGCGGCGGCCTGTGACTCGCGTGACCAGATCTTTAAAGGCGGGCGTGTTTCGCATGCGGGCAAAGCAGGGGTCCGCGTTGAGCGTCACCATATTTACGTCGTGCTGGCGGAATGCAAGCTGCAGATAATGCATGGCGCGATCCGGACTCCCGGAAGCGGCGCTGATCTGGGCCAGCCAGTAATAGCGCGTTCCGGCGTCTGGAGGCAAGGACCGGCCGGCCTCCAGCATGGCGTCGAACATGCCGGCGGCGCTTCCTTCGTGAAGTCCTTTTTCTCCCGCCTCGGTAATTGCCAGAGCCTCCCGATTGCCGGCTATTAAGGCAGCTTTGCGCGATTCCATAAGGTAGTCGGCGTAGCGGCGCTCGAGGAGATCGGCGGAGGCCAGATATTTATGCGGCGAAGCGAACTGGGGATCAGCCGCCTCGATCTGTTCTAACAATGCCCGCGCGGAGGCGCTTTGACCCGCCCACAGCAGGATCAGGCCTTTGTCCGCCAGAATAGATTTCGATGAAGGCTCCAACTCCTGCGCCAGCGTGATCTGGGTGAGTGATTCGCGCGGCCGGCCGAGTGAGATCAGGAATGTGGCATACCAATGGTGCGCGGTACTGTAATGAGGATCCAATTGCAACGCGCGGCGGAATTCGCGCTCGGCGGTCACCGCGTCCCAGTCTCCATAAAACGCTGCAAAGGCGAATGAGTTGTGCGCTTCGGCGAGCTTGTCGTCCAGTTGTATCGCGGTTTTTGCGGCGGCGATGGCGCGCTTGAATGCTTCGGTATACGGCATCACCGTATATTCACTGAGCAGGTTGTAAGTGTCGGCGAGGCCGGCGTACGCTTGCGCATAGCGCGGATCTTTTACAACCGCTTGCGTGAAGTAATCGACTGCGCGGTTCAGGTCTTCCGGTGTTCGCCCATTCCAGTAATACCGGCCCTCCAGATAGAGCTCGCGCGCTTCGGGATTCGGTTGCTGCGCCTCCTGAACTCGTCTGCGCAAAAGCATCGTTGTTAGCGCCAGCAGTGCAATCACCAGCGCCGCAGCGCTAATGGACCAATAGACAAAAGCTCGTGAGGGCTGCGGGCGTGATTCGGCGGCTTCGGCCGCTGGCTTGGGAGCGGCTTCGCGCTCATGCAGCTCCGGGACGTAGCTTCCTTTGGGAATCACAATGACGATGGGATCGCCGGCGCCGCTCTGGCGGTAATAATCTTCAAGACGCGCGCGCAGGCGGCCGGCGGCAGAACGAACGAGCGAATCTCCATTGGTACCGGCACGCCCGAATACTTCGGAGGCGATGGTCGCCTCCTTGATCTGGTGCGCCTTCCCCTCGAGTGTCAGAGACACAATAAAGCGCAACAGACTCTGTAAGCGTGGGGCTTCGCGGAACTGTGGCGACGCGAGGATGCGGGAGAGCTGTTCCATAACGGCCGGCCTCGCTCGATCCATGTTGCTGAGGTATCAGTATAGCGGCAAAACGAGGGTTACCAGAGGGGCTCCTTGGGGCCGCGGATACCAGTACCACAAGGCGCTGGATGGCCGGGTAAATTCCTGCTGCACAAGTGAATGCGCGCGTTGAGACCGTCACATCACAGTCTGAAGGAAAGACTAAAAGGAAGACGGAGGCGCCGGCTCCTTGCCCTGCGGTGCTTTTGAACTTGCGCGACCAGATCCGTAAAGGGGGGCGTGTTTCGCAAGGCTGGCCGAAGTCGTGCGCAAATTGTTTAGCTTGCCTTTATGGAGTTGCCATGGTTGAGCGCCTTCCCAGATGCCGCATACAAAATTTTTACTTGGCGTTAAACCAATTGTCTTCGTTGGCGCTGTAACATCGATTATCACGTGATCAAGCTCGCTGTGGCCGATTACAATAGTGCCGCTATCGGATCGAAACGTGCTGTAGTCCCTAGCTTCAGGTCTTTCTGGGGGGTCAACGAAGCGGGACTGTTTGTGGAGGTAAAAGGCCGTAATCTTCGGGCTGCTGCCAGTCCTGGATTTCGAGTGCTATACAAGCCGGCCTACGCGCTGGTCTTCGCGAGTTGTCCGTTTTGGGGACTTGGGCAGGTTAAGCGGGTTAATTTCGTTTAACTTTGCACGAATGGGGAGGGGAGTAAAGGTGAGATCTATTCGGGGCGGTTCGTCACCTCGCAACGAGGAAAATCAGTCACCAATGGCAGGTGCGCGTAGCCCCCGCGGGGGGGGGGCAGCATGTACGAAATTTCCTGTATTGACGTCGCGCGAGGACGAAATCCTGCAGAAAATTGCTGACGGCAAGTCGACGAAGGAAATCGCCGCGCTCCTGGGTCTCAGCACCTGGACAGTTGCCGATCATCGAAAGAGCCTCTGCCGCAAGCTTGGAGCCCATTCGACCGCCGAGCTGGTCCGGCTTGCCGTCAGCCGCCATGGGAGCTCGCGATAAGATCCGTGCGAAGGGGTGGCTTAGTTCCGTAGCGGCAGAGTTATCGATTCGCTTCGGTATCTACTTCGGCGGCATGCAAAGTAACGCCTCTGGAAGCCTGGACGCTGCTTCCGGATATTCCGCGTTCACATCCCCTCAAGAGGGGATACCGAATAAAGCCGGAATCCTCAACAATGAAGCGATTCATGATTTTCCCGCCTCGGAAGTGGGAAGGCGATGAGCCAGTCTTACGTAATGCTCTTTAGTGGGCGTGTTTAGCCGGGAACACTTGGACTGGATAGTGGTTTAGCTTTTGGGAGAAAAACAGGATGTCGTATACGGCCACACGGTGGGTAATTCTCGCGTTGGCCTTCGGGCTAAGTACAGCTAACCTGTTGGCCGACGGTCCGGTTTTCGAGGTGGTTTCCATTCGCGAAGTGCCGCGCAATGCGCCTCCCGTAATGAGGGATCAGGCCTTCACGCCCTTTCGTCCTGGCGGCCAGTTCGTGGACCCGCGCGCGAACCTTGCCTGGATGATCGTGTTTGCGTTTCACATCCCGAGCTTTATTCAATTGACCGGGTTGCCGGATTGGGCAAAGGAGCAGTCGTTTTCAGTCATCGCCAAACCGTCCGAAGACTTTCCACAGCTTCCTCCCGAGGAAAACGTTGAACAGGTGCGCGCCATGATGCGCGAGATGCTTGCAACCCGTTTTCATTTGAAGTTGCACACGGAAAGCCGCGAGCAGAAGGTTCTTAAGCTTCAGGTCGCTCGTGGCGGTCTTAAAATCAAAGCCGTAGACCCGCCTGTGCCACCGCAAAAAGAAGGGCTCCCGGGCCTCGCCGCGGGAAATTCGGGCGGCCGAATGATCGGAAATAAGGTGACCATGGCGCGCATCGCGAAGGCTCTAACAGCGATTTTGCACTGCCCGGTTCTCGATGAGACTGGTCTGAGCGGCTACTACACATTCGATGTGAAGTGGACTGCGGCAGAGCCGGTGAACGAGGCGGTCTTTACTGGCTTGGGACCTGAAGGTGTGAGCGCCATCATGACGGGGCTTAATGACTTGCTTGGCCTGCGGCTCGCGAGCGGAACCGGCACTATAAATTACTGGGTTGTCGATTCTGTAGAACGCCCCACGCCCAATTAGGCGGGTACGCTGTACTCGTCGAATCGCTGGCGGAGATACAGGCTGGCTGCGCTGTCCCGCAGTCAATATCGAGATAGGCTTACGGGAAGAACCAACGGCCTAAGATCCCAGGAGAAAGGGCATGTCGAAATTTCGGTGTACAGGGGCGATACGGGCGGCCACGCTGGCGTTGCTCTTGGGCTTAACTAACCTGTTGGCCGATGGTCCGGTTTTCGAGGTGGTTTCCATTCGCGAGGTTCCGCGCAACGCGCCTCCCCTTATGAGGGAACAGAACTTCACGCCCGTTCGTCCGGGCGGCCAGTTCGTAGATTCGCGCACGAACCTTCTTTGGATGCTCCAGTTTGCATATCACATACCGAGTTCCGTTCAACTGACCGGTTTGCCGGATTGGGCAAAGGAGCAGTCGTTTTCAGTTTTCGCTAAACCATCCGAAGACTTTCCCCAGCTTCCTCCCGAGGAAAACGTTGAACAAGTGCGCGCCATGATGCGCGAGATGCTGGCAAGCCGGTTTCATTTAAAGCTGCACACGGAAACCCGCCAACAGAAGGTCCTAAAGCTTCAAGTTGCTCACGGCGGTCTCAAAATCAAAGCCGTAGACCCGCCGGCGCCACCGCAAAAAGAAGGTCTCCCGGGCCTCGCCGCGGGAAATTCGGGCGGCCACATGGTCGGAAATAAGGTGACGATGGCGCGGATCGCAGTGACTCTAACAACGATGTTGAAGTCCCCGGTCGTCGATGAGACGGGTCTGACTGGCTACTACACTTTCGACGTTAAGTGGAGAGCGCCCGAGCCCGTGGACGGACAAGGGATCTCCGCTGGATTCGGACCCGACGGCGCAAGTGAGCTAATGAACGCGCTTGAGGATCTGCTTGGCCTCCGGCTCACGAGCGGAACCGGCCCCGCAACTTACTGGGTCATCGACCATGCGGAGCGCCCGACGCCGAATTAGCTACGTACGCGGTCCTCGCGAGTCGCCCGGGTAAATTCCTGCTGCATAAGTGAATGCGCGCGTTGAGACCGTCCCATCACGGTCTGAGACTTTTAAATTTCCCGCCGGTTGTACAGCATAGGCAGTAAGAGGCGCCGCGGAAAGCTGCGCCCGAAGGAGGAATTATACCTATGAAACGATTCGCATTTACCGGCTTGCTTTCGGCACTGTTGACAGTTGCCATTTCTCATGCCGCCGGAGCCAATACGGTGTACCCGATCAACGTCACCATTACCGGTCCTAATCCTACCGGCAACCCGGCGCAGTCAGATACGGTGAGTGGCAGCATCACGACGGATGGAGTTATTGGAACACTGGCATCCGGCGATATTGTCAGTTGGAATCTGGTTTTAACGGATCAGCTCAACGCGGCTGACGATTTCACTCTGCTTCCCGGCAATTCCACGATTGTGGAGGACACGGGAAGCGCTCTGAGCGCCACGGCCACAGGGCTGTACTTTAATTACAGCGGGCATGGGGAATTTCTCATTCAGGCGAACAGTCCCGGCGCGTTCAGCGGATATCATTATTTCTGTTTTTCGACGGGTGGGGCTTGCCTCGCCGGTGAGTCTATCGTTCCGTATTACATCAATACGGATGGAGTGGTGCTTACTGGCAGCTCGGCGCCGGTTGGTTCGCAGCCGCTGGGCCCAAGCTCGGCGGCACCCGAACCGGTTTCGCTGGCGCTGACGGGCGGCGGCCTGGCACTGGCTCTGGGCCTGGCAATGCGGCGCAAATTCTGCCGGATTTAGTATCCTGGCCGAGTGAGCCGAACTTCACGCTTATCGTTTCTACGATCCTTATTAGCTGTAATCTGCATTGCGCCGGTGCTGGGCGGCACGCCACCGGCGCAGGCGGGTGATGTATCCGGAAAGTGGCATTTCGTTTTTCAAACGCAGGACGGCACGCGCGAATTCGACGCCACCTTCCAGCAGGAAGGCGACAAGATCACCGGGAAATGGGCCAACAGCGCCGACGTGAAAGGCACATTTTCAGGCGGCAAGCTATCGCTGGAATTTCCGGCGACCTCCGATGAAGTAGGACCGGGAACGCTCAAAATTGACGGCGAGCTATCGGGAGACTCGCTCACCGGCAATTGGTCATTTCAGAGTTACGACGGCACATTCAAGGCGACGCGATCCAAATCATAATCGCGGGGCTAGGAGGAGGAGCCGGCTGGAAAGCCGGCGGCAGCCTGAAAGGCTGACCCCACAACTATTGGGCGACGATTTCGGCGTATACAGGATAGTGGTCGGAACCGCGCAGGTCGCGGCGGACGCGTCCATCTTCAATCTGAACGGGGCCACGGACAAAAATCCAGTCCAGCGCCATGGCGATGGAATGAGTGCGTTCGATTCGTTCGCCGGTGGCGCTTCGGAAGCCTTCGCGCTCGAGTTTGCGGAGGTAAATGCCGGGCAGGTATTTCGTATTCAGATCGCCGGCAAGGATGACAGCCGTGTCAGGCGGGTATTGCTTTCTGATATCGGCCAGCACTTCGTCCAACTGTTCCGACTGAATGCTGCCCATGCTGCGGCTTTCGAGATGAAGGTTGTAAACCACAAGCAGCCGGCCGGCAAATTCCAGATCTGTGACCAGCGCGATGCGATTACCCCGGCGGCGCTGTAGCAAAGGAACAGAGGATGGAATCCAACTGCGCGGCTTCCAGAAGCCGGACTGTTTCTCGAATCGCAAAACACGCGAATGCCGTATGGGGAGGCGCGTCAAGGTAGCCTGGCCCGTGTAGGCAGGAGTTTTCTGCTCCTGACTCAATTCCTCAAATTCGACCGCATAGGACAGATTCACGTTGAGGCGGCGGGCCAATTCGGAGGCTTCGTCCCGATTGGCCGAACGCCTGGTATTTGAATCCACTTCCTGCAGAAGGTACAGATCAGCCGGATTTTTGGCCAGCTCGTCGCCGATTAGGGGAAGCTGGGCGCCTCGATCGATGTTCCAGCTCACGATGCGAATGGATTTCGATTCGTCGGCGGAAGGGACAAACGTCTCTTCGCGCGCATTATAAAATTCGGCGCCTAATCCCATGGATGTGCTCTGGCCGGCATTCGTGCTGGAGATCTGGTGCTCGGAGGCGAGCAATGCAGCCGCCGCGATTAAGGAAATGGGAAGCCAGCGAGTCATACCCCAACCCCGTGCAGCGGTTTACTGCGGCGGCTTCGTGCCTGGCGTTCGCCCTCACGCCAGAGCGCCAGCATACCGAGCAACGCGAAATACCAGCCGCAAACACCGAAGCGCGCGAACGGATAATCCACCAGCGCGTGTAAAGCTATCGCGACCACGCCGAGGCCCCAGATGGATCGAATGGCGGGCCGCAGGCTCCAGGCAAAAACCACCAGCATCAATGCGGTGAACGGAATGCCTCCTTCGGCGGCGAATTGAAGCCAATCGTTGTGCGCGCGATTCACATAAGTACCGTCATCATAATGGGCGAACATACGATAGACGGGAACGTAGGTATTCAGACCCCAGCCGGTGAGCGGTTGCGCACGAATCATTTCCATCGAGGAGCGGTTGATCTCGCGGCGAACCTGTAACTGATCCTTCTGCTGAAATTTGTGAAGCAAGGCGTCAAAGCCGGCCGCATAGACGAGCAGACCGGTGAGAGCCACAACCGCGCCCGCCGCGGCCAGAAAACTTCTTTTTCGATTCCGGCTGTATACGAGCAGTAAAAAGGCCACCAGTTCGATGAGGACCAGTGCCGATCCGGCGCGAGAGCCGGAGGCAATTACGGCGGCAATCTGGAGCGCGCTGAGGCCAATGTAAGCAAGTTGCGGCTTGCGGCGGCCAAGGCCTAACCAAAGCGTGACGGGCAGAAACAACTCCACAAGCTGGGCAAAGTTATTCCAATAGGCAAACGGGCCGCTGACGGTAGCAAACCTGCTTTGTATCAGCCAATAAAATTTGTTCGTGTGCGACGCCTGCTGGAGCAGATCGAGAACGCAAACCGCCGATCCGAAGACGGCGAACGCCAGACGGAATTGCGCGGCCACTGCTTCATTCGCGAAGACCTGGGCGGCGATGAACGTGATAGCAGCGGCGGTACACCAAAAGAGAACACCCGCCCAGCCGTCATAAACAATTTTGTGCGGAAACCAAAGCGTCTGGGCGGCGCCATAGAGCGCCATCGCCAGAAGACATAAGCAGGGCAAGGGAACGCGCAGCTTTTCGGCCGGGGCGCGCACAAGCGCATAGGCCGCAAACAGCAGAACAGCGGCGGAGATGACAAACGGCGCGATGTCGCCTCCATCCAAGGTGCAAAGCGTGAAGGCGCATAGCAGCAGAAACAAAACACCAGCGACAATCTTCTGCCGCAATGCAGGCGTCAGGTAGAGCCGTGAAGGAAGCTTGACATCAGCAACCGCCATCAGTTGTCACTTGCCGGTATATACCACTCGCCAGATTGTTTTTGAGACATCGTCGCTTACCAGGAGCGAGCCGTCCGGCGCCGTCGCAACGCCGACAGGGCGCCCCCAGGCGTCGCCTTCGGGGGTGACGAAGCCGGTGAGGAAGTCTTCATAAACGCCGGTCGCCTTACCATCGACCACAGGAACGCGGATCACTTCGTAGCCTGCGCGCAGCGCCTTATTCCAGGAACCGTGTTCTGAGGCGAAGATGTCGCCTTTATACTGCTTCGGGAACTGATCGCCTTGGTAGAACATCATCTCGAGCGAGGCGTTGTGCGGCTGGAGCAGGACATCGGGCACAATCACTTTCGCGGCAAGCTCGGGATGCGCGCCGTGCAGGCGCGGGTCGGGATGATCGCCGATGTAATAGTAGGGCCAGCCGTAAAATCCGCCCGGCTTTACCGAAGTGATGTAATCGGGCGGAAGATTATCGCCGAGCGCATCGCGCTCATTGACGGAGCACCATAGTTGACCGGTGGTTGGGTTGACGGCGATGCCGACCGGATTGCGAATCCCGTAGGCGTACACTTGAACGAATTTTCCTTCGGGAGTGAATTCGAGAATGTTGGCGCGATGAAATTCGGATGGGTGGGTATCGGGATCGTCAATGTTCGATGCAGAACCGACCGCGACGAACAGCTTTGCGCCATCGGGCGAAAACGCCAGATCGCGCGTCCAGTGGCCGCCGCCGGCAGGAAGTTTGTCAACGATTGTTTCCGGCGCGCCGCCGGCCTTCAGATCGCCGCTGTGATAGGGGAAGCGAACAACCGAATTGGTATTTCCGACGTAAACCCATTGCGGATTTTTGCCCAGCGGGTAGAAGGCAATGCCAAACGGCATATTCAGCCCTGTGTCGGCGAACACAGAAGTTTGCTGAGGCTTGCCGTCCGCGCCCACACCGCGGAACACCAGGATTTTTTTGCCGTAACTATCGGCCAGGAAGATATCGCCGTTGGGCGCGGCCCGGAGTTCACGGGGGTATAGCTGGTCCGGCCCGTCGCCGCTGATTTTGAGCAGAGCCGCTTCGTCTGCATACTGCTCGACTTTGAATCCGGCAGGCGCTTGCGGCCACATATCGGCAGGGCGCGGCACGCGCTTTGGAGGATTGCCTGCCGATGGGGTAGCGAAGGGCTGCGGAAAATCGGCTACGGTGATTTTGCGAAATGTGCCGGGCTTTTCTTTTTCGTAGTTCGTAAAAGCGGCTGTGCCGGTGATGACGTTTTTGACGTCGGACATGTCATAGCCGGCAGCATGCACGAGGAACGCGGCCGTGCCCGCGATGGCAGCGAAGAGTGTGGTCCAGCGAAGCAATCTCATACGATCTCCTTCTTCATTGTCCTAAACGGAAATATGTTGAAGGCGCGCAGCTCATCCAGGCTCAACCGTCCGGTGTAAATGGACATGCCTATGGCGCAATGCACATGCATGCGGGAGAGGGCTTTTACATCGTCCATGGTTGTGATGCCGCCGGCTGCGATGAGTTCGTGGCGGGTGGCGCTCCGCAACTGCCGGAACCAATCGAGGTTGGTGCCTTGCATCATGCCTTCCTTGTCGACGTAGGTGCACAGAAATCCGGAGCAATACGGTTCGAGATCGCTGATGAGATCGAGAGCGGTATGGTTGATGGCCTCGCGCCAGCCTTTCACGACGATCTGCCCGTCTTTGCTGTCGAGAGCAATCGTCAAGCGCTCGGGACCGATGGCATCGCGCAATTGAGAGAGCAGCGATTTGTTGATGCCGTGGCGGGTGAATGCGGCGGTACCGACGATTACGCGATAGACACCTTGCTCCACCAGTTCTATTGCGCGGTTGACATCGCGGACGCCGCCGCCGGCGCGAATGCAGGCGCGCGCGGCCAGATATTCCAGCAATTCGTGATTTGTGCCCTGGCCGATAGCGGCATCGAGATCAATCACTTGAATTTCGGGAAATCCCGCAAACAGGCGCAGCATCTGATCGAGCGATTTCCCTTCCAGGACCTTTTCGCGGCCCTGGCGAAGCTGCACGACTTTGCCGTCCATCAGGTCAATGCAGGGAATGATCATGCGGCCGGCCTCACCGGAACGCGTGCGGCAGCAAGCGCGCGCTTGAGATCGCCCACCGTGTATTTGCCGTAATGAAAAACGGATGCAGCGAGCGCGGCATCGGCTTCGCCATGCGTCAGCACGTCGACAAAGTCAGACGGCTTCCCTGCCCCGCCGGACGCAATCACCGGAATCGTAGTGGCGGAGACAACTGCGCGCGTCAGTTCGCAATCGAAGCCGGTTTGAACGCCATCAGTATCCATGGAGGTCAACAAAATCTCACCGGCCCCGAGGGATTCCGCTTTCTGCGCCCATTCCACAACATCTATCCCTTCATCATGACGGCCGCCCTTGGTGTAGACGTTCCATTTACCTGCTCCGGAACGCCGCGCGTCAATGGCGAGCACGACAGCCTGCGCGCCAAATTCGAGGCTTAACTCGCGGATCAGCTCAGGACGGCGGACGGCGGCGGTATTGACGCTGACTTTGTCGGCTCCAGCGAGGATGATTTTGCGAGCATCCGCGACGCTGCGCAAACCGCCTCCGACTGTGAGCGGAATGAAGACCTGGCGCGCGGTTCGCGCCACCAGACCGGCCATAATCTCGCGCGCATCGCTCGAGGCGGTGATATCGAGAAAGACCAATTCGTCGGCGCCTTGCGCGTTGTAGCGTTCAGCGAGTTCGACCGGATCGCCGGCATCGCGCAAGCCGAGGAAATTGACGCCTTTGACAACGCGGCCGCCGGTGACATCCAGGCAGGGGATGATACGTTTTACCAGCATCTACAGCTTCAGAAAATTTTCCATAACGCTGAGGCCAACCGGACCCGATTTTTCGGGATGGAATTGCACCGCATGAACGTTTTCCTGTTCGAGAACGGCGCTAAACGGCTGCATATAGTTGCACACGGCGGCGGTGGCAGCAATCACCGGGGCGTAATAGCTGTGGGCGAAATAGGTAAAGGCATCCGCAGGCAGGCCTTTCAGGAGCGGCGAATCGCGCAGCAGCGCGACAGAGTTCCAGCCCATATGGGGAACGCGGCCGGGGCCAGTGAATCGCTTGATGGTTCCCTGGAATATTCCCAATCCTGCGGCGCCGGCTGACTCTTCGCTGTTTTCAAAAAGGCATTGGAGGCCAATGCAGATGCCCAGGAACGGGACTCCGCAGCGGATTTTTTCGATCAGAGGATCGCGCAGACCGAGGCGATCGATGGCGTGCATCATTTGTCCGAAATGACCTACGCCCGGAAGAATAATTTTGTTGGCAGCGCGAACGGCTTGCGGGCTGTTGGTGATTTCATATGCCGCGTTGAGCTTATCGAGCGTGTTTTGGACCGAACGGAGATTGCCCGCCCCGTAATCGACGATTGCCGTCACAGCAAGCCTTTCGTGGAGGGAAGTTGATCTTTGAGACGCTCATCGGTCGAGCAGGCGTAGCGCATGGCGCGTGCGAAACATTTGAAGATCGCCTCAATCTTGTGATGACTGGAGCGGCCATAGAGTAGCTTGGCGTGAACATTCGCCCCGGCATGATTTGCAAAGCCCTCGAAAAAATCGTGCAGCAGCTCAGTTTGCAGATCGCCCACATGGACGGCGTCCACTTGCTTGTCATAGACAAACGCGGGACGCCCGCCGAGATCAACGGCAACCACAGCCAGCGACTCATCCATTGGCTGGACGAAATAGCCGGCGCGATTGATGCCGCGGCGGTCGCCCAAGGCTTGCGTGAAGAGATCGCCTAGAACGATGCCGGTATCTTCCACCGTGTGATGCTGGTCGACGTCAAGATCCCCGCGCGCATTCAATTCCAGGTCAAACGCACCGTGTTTCGAGAACAGCTCGAGCATGTGATCGAGAAAGCGAATGCCGGTTGAGATGGCATAATTGCCCGTGCCTTCGATGCGCAAAAAAGCGGAGATTTGGGTCTCTTTGGTATTGCGCTCGATTTTCGCTTCCCTCATGGCGCGCTGCGGGCCCCGTCGATCAGGGCGTCGATTTCGTTGATGTCGGAGATAACGGCAAAAGCGCCGAAGCCGCGCAACAGGCCGGCGATCTCCTCATGACGCGGGTTGTGCGGCGTGGACACACCCACGAAAGGAACACCGGCCGACTGCGCGCTGCGGGCATCGTCGACCGTGTCGCCGAAGTACCAGATCGTCTTGTCCGGGTAGTGCTGCTGGATGATGCGAAGGCCATCCGGCGCGGGTTTTGGATTGGCTACAGATTCGTCCGTGATGAGCGGATTGAATTGAATGTGGCTCGCGTAGCGGCCCAGCGTGGCGTCGGCTTCATATTTGGCGCGGCCGGTAAAAATAGCCAGGGCAGCGCGTTCTGAAAGGCGCTCCAGAAGACCGTTTTTCGGCATCCATTTCTCGCGGCGGATCAGTCCATCGTTGTTTTCGCCGAGGAAAATACGATTGAAGTATTCCACGACGTCCGCATAGGCCACCGAGACGCCGCGGTCGGAGATCAACCGCTGTGAGAGCAGCCAGTCATTATTCCAGCCGCCCGCATTCTTGAAGTTTTGAATCTCATCGTGCGAGACTTCCATGCCGGTGAAATGCTTTACCGTTTCGCGAATGGCTTCGCGATAGGATTCCATGACTTCGACCAGAACGCCGTCCATGTCGAAGACGAGGACTTGAGGAGGCGCCTGGGTTACCAAATCTGCTCCAGTTCATCCAGGAAGCGCTGGATCTGATCGCGAGTGCCGACGGTAACGCGCACGGCGCCGGGAATTTCATAGCTGCGGTCGCGCACGAGCACGCTGCGGCTGCGTAGCTGATCGCGAATCTCGATGGCGCGGGCACCGGCTTCGAATAAGACAAAGTTGGCCTGGCTCCTGATGTAGGGAATCTTTAGCCGCTCCAGGCCGACGTAGAGCAGCTCGCGCGCGGCCAGGACTTCCAATACGTAGTCTTCCACGAACTTTGTGTCTTGTACGGCGATGCGCGCGGCCATGGCGGCGACAGAATTGACGCTGTATGGTGATTGCGCCTTCCGGACGTGCGCCATGTTTTCAGCCTGCGAGAAGAGGCAGCCGCAGCGCATTCCCGCCATGCCGTAGGTCTTCGAGAAGGTGCGGCTGACGAAGAGGTTCGGGTACTCGCTGAGGAGCGGTAGCGCCGTCACGCCACTGAATTCGTAATAGGCTTCGTCGACCAGAATGGCGGCGCTGGCGGCTTTTTGCAGGATCTCTTCGATGCCGGAAAGCGTGGTTCCGGTTCCGGTGGGGTTGTTGGGATTGCTGATGAAAATGGCGCGAGTTTCCGGCGTGATGCGTTCGAGCAATTCCTGTAGCGGGAAGGCCAGCGTGCCGGGGCGGTAATCGATCTCGGTAATTGCGGCGCCCGCAAGCTGGGCGTAGAAGCGATACATGGCGTAGGAAGGCTTCAGGATGATTACTTCCGCGCCGCTATCCACATAGGTGTTGACCAGCAGTTGAATGGCTTCATCGGTGCCGTTGGTGAGAGTGAGTTCCGTGGTTGATATACCGAAATGGCGCGCCAGATCTTCGAGCGCATGCTCGTATTCGGGATAGATGCTGAGGTCGGCGGCGGTCAGATAGCGCTTGATGAAATCGATGACGTGCGGAGGCGCGCCGACGGTGTTTTCGTTGAAATCGAGCCGCAGTTTGTTGCGGCGTCCGCCGGTGGGCGGGTGATAGGGCTGCATGCGCAGCACAGCCTGGCGCGGGGTTAGCGCCTTCGCGCTGGCGGTTTCCTGCTTCACTTCAGCGGTTTTAGCCGGCAATACGAACCTCCACGGCGCGCGCGTGCGCCTCCAGTCCTTCGGCGCGGGCCAGAATCGTGATGGCAGGCGCGAGTTCGTTCAACGCCTCGGGTGAAAGTTGCTGAACTGAGATCATTTTCACAAAATCGTAGGGTGTGAGGCCGCCACGCAAGCGGGCGACTCCGAAGGTTGGCAGCACGTGACTCGGGCCGGCCGCGTAGTCACCGGCGGATTCCGGCGTGGCCGGGCCCAGAAAAACAGTTCCGGCGTTCTTTATTGAGGGCAATAACTCAGGATGGTGCAGGCTGAGGTGCTCGGGCGCGATCGCATTGGCGTGAAAAACGGCTGCGGATAAATCAGGCAGCACGGCGATGAAGCTCTGTTTGTCAATGGACTGCCTGGCGGTGGCGGCCGCAGGCAAAGTGCTTAGCTGGCGCTCTATTTCCGCCGAAACGGCGTGCGCGAATTCGAGTGAAGTTGTTAACAGCATCGCGCTCGCCTCCACGTCGTGTTCTGCTTGCGCAAGCATATCCGCCGCGATGATATTGGGATTGCCGCCCGCGGCGATGATCAGAATCTCCGTCGGGCCGGCGAGGAAATCGATGCCGGTGTTGGCTTCGTGTGCAAGCATGCGTTTGGCTGCGGTCACATACGAATTGCCCGGCCCGACAATGCGCTGCACTTTGCGAATGGTTTCGGTGCCGAGCGCGAGAGCAGCTATGGCGTGCGCTCCTCCGACGCGAAAAAACTCATGAATGCCGAGCAGCGCAGCGCAGGCCAGAATCTCATCGGAGGGTTTGGGCGAAGCGACGCAGATGCGCTCGACTCCGGCTACCTGTGCCGGCAGCGCAGTCATGAGCAGAGTGGATGAGAGCGGATAGCGGCCCGAAGGAACATAGCAGCCGGTGGATTCGAGCGGCCGGATGATCCAGCCAAGGCGGCGGCCGGGAGAAAATTCGCGGCAATACTCACGCGGCATTTGCGCTTCGGCGAATTCGCGAATGTTTCGAATGGCAGTTTCCGCAGCCTGGAGGAATGCAGGCGAAACCCGGTTCTTCGCTGCGGCCATTTCCTCTGGTGTGACACGCAAAGGCAGATCGCCGAGCCCGTCCAATTCCCGCGCGTAGCGCAAAAGCGCCTCGTCCCGGTTTGCCGCCACTGCGTCAATGATGGGCCGGACGAGCTGATCATCGAATGATCGGCCACAAACGCGCACGAGATTGGCGCGCGGATTTTCGCGCCGGTCAAGAATTGGAATCACGAGCGCCTCATCACATCACAATCTTGTTTAACGGATATTCGACGATGCCCTGCGCACCCGCTTCTTTCAACCGCGGGATGATGTCGCGCACCGTAGTCTCTTCGATGATGGTGTTCACCGCGACCCAGTCTTCATCGCTCAATTGCGATATGGTCGGATTTTTTAGCGCAGGAAGGACGGAGAGCACAGCCGGAAGATTGTCGCGTTTGACATTTAGCATGAGCCCGACTTTGCCCAGCGCGTTCATGGCGCCTTCGAGCAACATCTTCATGTCCTCCAGCTTGCGGCGTTTCCAATCGTCAGCCCAGGAGTTCACATTGGCGATGAGCTGGGTGTTGGATTCAAGCACCGTTTCCAATATGCGCAACTTGTTCGCCCGCAGCGAGGAACCGGTTTCCGTCACTTCTACGATGGCGTCGGCCAGCACCGGTGGCTTCACCTCTGTTGCACCCCAACTGAATTCGACTTTGGCCTGAACGCCTTTGGAACTGAGATAGCGTTTCGTCGTGGCGACCAGTTCTGTCGCGATGATCTTGCCTTGTAAATCCTGGACGGTGCGATAGGGCGAAGATTCCGGGGCGGCCAGCACCCAGCGCACTTTGCCGAAGCTCTGCTTGGCGTAGATGAGATCGGCGACGGTTTCGACAGAAGCGGCGTTTTCTTCCACCCAGTCGCGGCCGGTCAATCCGGCATCCAGCACGCCGTCTTCGACGTAGCGCGCCATCTCCTGCGCGCGAATCAGCATGCATTCGATTTCGGGATCGTCTATGGCGGGGAAGTAGCTGCGGCTGCTGGTGGTGATGTTAAAGCCGGCGCGGCGGAACAGATCGATGGTCGCGTTTTCCAGGCTTCCTTTCGGGATGCCAAGCTTCAGTTTCAAGCCTTGACTCCATAGACCGCATTCGGATCGTAAACAGGAGCTTCCGTTTCCACCCACTGGCCCTCTTGGAGCGCCCGATAGAAACAGCTCTCATAGCCGTTATGGCACACGCCGGGGCCGACCGGCTCGACCTGAATGAGCAAGGCATCGCCGTCGCAATCCGTCGAGATGGATTTGAGATTCAGAAAGTGGCCGGAACTTTCTCCTTTAGTCCAGAGCTTCTGGCGGGAGCGGCTGAAGAAGGTGACATGGCCGGTGGCGATTGTCTGGTCGAATGCTTCACGGTTCATATAGCCGACCATCAGCACACGGCGGGTGGCCGCATCCTGCACGACGGCGGTGATGAGGCCACTTTGTTTATCGAAATCGAGGAGATCGCTCATTGTGTGTCCTTGGAAACGAAGCCCGCCAATCCGGCGGGGGAAACGAAAAGCCCGCCAATCCGGCGGGCTCGTCGCAATTTTGAGATCGGGATGGAACGCGAGAGTCGCCGCCTAGGCCCACGAAGCGTGGTGATGGTGACGATGAGCGTTCAAGATCATCAAATTGCCAGTATAGCGCGCCCGTTGCGGCGCGATTTTTGTTAAAACATTTTTAGGCGAAAATGATTAAGTATGAATCTGTGGAAGGCCTGTGGAACGTTTGTTGGAAGGAGATTCGGGAATACGCCATCGCGGCAGCCGGGCTTTTCCTCTGGTATTTCTACGATTTCGCCTTGAGACGATGCGCGTTGGCGGTTTAGATTTGACCCACATCCTCTGTATGGCTGTTCGCAATATTGGCGCCGACCACGCGCTGCAGGGCAACGTAGCGCTGCCTGACAATCTGGACGCGGAGCGCTTTGTCTTAGGCGCCATAATGAGCAGCGACACTGCGTTTCTGCAGGTCGCCGGAACCCTCACAGCCGACGATTTCAGTCTGGAAAAGCACAAGCGCATCTTTCTGCGCATGTCGGAACTGCACGAGCGCGGCATCAAGATTGATCGCGTTACGCTCGCCAACGAGCTGATGAAGCACGGCCAGTTGCAATCGGTGGACGGGCTGACGTATCTTGTTTCGCTCGATGACGGCTTGCCGGCGCTGTACAATCTCGAAAACTACGTCGCCATTGTCAAGGAAAAATCGCTGCTGCGCCGCATCATCGGCATAGCGCAAGACAGCATCAACCGGTGTCTTGCCTCTGATGAGGACCCGCTTCAGCTTTTAGGGACGGTAGAAGAAGCCTTTATCAAGCTGGGCGATGTACAGACCAGGAACTCGCTAGCCACGCCGGCGCAGATCATCACCGAGTACGAAGGCGGCATCAACGCCTTTCTCGACACCAGCAAGCGCATTAAAGGCATCAGCACGGGGTATCTGAAGTTCGATGAGATGACCGGCGGATTGCGCGAGGGCGAGCTGATCATTCTGGCTGCAAGGCCGGCGATGGGAAAGACCGCACTGGCACTGAACATTGCGCAGCACGTTACCACGAATCAAAAAAATCGGAAAGCGGCGGCGGTGTTCTCGCTCGAAATGTCAAAAGAATCGCTGCTGACGCGCATGCTGTGTTCGGCTGCAAGAGTGGATCAACAGCGGTTTCGCGCCGGATATCTGAATGCGGACGAACGGCGGCTGCTGCGCGAAGCCATGGTCGAGCTGGTGGAGGCTCCGCTCTTTATCGACGACACGGCCGGCACAAATCTGATGGATATTCATTCCAAACTGCGGCGTTTGCAAGCCGAGAACGATCTGGGGCTGGTGGTGATTGACTATCTGCAGCTTATGCAGGGGCGCGGGCGGTTTGAAAACCGCGTGCAGGAGATCAGTTCGTTATCGCGTGGCCTGAAACTGATGTCGAAGGAACTGCGCGTTCCGTTTCTGGTGCTCTCGCAATTGAGCCGCGCGCCGGAATCACGCGCTGGCGATCACCGGCCGATGCTCAGCGATTTGCGGGAAAGCGGGTCGATTGAGCAGGACGCCGACATGGTCGCTTTTATCTTCCGCGAGGAAGTGTACCGGCCGGATAAAGAGAGCCTGAAAGGCGTCGCGGAATTGATTCTGGCCAAGCAGCGCAATGGCCCGACCGGACGAATTAAGCTGGCGTTTTTGAATCGCTATACGAAATTTGAGAACATGGCCGCCGATACAGGCGAAGACGTGCAGGGATTCGAATAAGCGCCGCCGAAGCCGTTTCTAAAATCGCAGGCAGATCTTGCCGAAATGCTGCCGGCTTTGCATGGTGCGCAGCGCCTCTTTGAGATCCGTCCAAGGAAAGACGCGATCGATTACCGGCTGAATGCGGTGGAATTCGATGGCGCGGTTCATGTGCTCGAACATGGCACGGGAACCGACATAGATGCCTTGCAAGCGCACAGCGTTCATGAGGATGGAAGTTGGAGGCACAACCGGTTCGGCGCCGCTCAATACGCCGATGACACTGATGGCGCCGCCCATACGGACAGCACGCAGGGATTTGGGCAAGGTATCGCTGCCGCCCACTTCGACCACATGATCGACGCCTTCGCCTCCAGCCAGCGCGCGCGCTTGTTCCTCCCACTTGGGCTGGAACTGGTAGTTGATGACTTCAGAGGCGCCGAGCGACTGCGCCCGCTGCAATTTTTCATTACTGCTGGAGGTGATGATGGTTTTCAATCCTGCCGCTTTGGCAAATTGCAGCGCAAAGATGGAAACGCCGCCCGTTCCCTGCAACAGGACGGTCTGACCGGGCAGCGGAGGTTCCTCTTCGAACAATGCGTGCCATGCGGTCACGGCGGCACACGGCAATGCAGCAGCCTGCTCATCGGACAAGCTAGCCGGTGAGTGCAGCAGCCCGTCTTGTGAAAAAACAGCATATTCGCGCAGAACACCATCTAGCGCGCCGCCTAACGCAGAGGCGCTCTTTTCGCGCGTGAGGGGGCCATCGATCCATTTCTGCATGAAACAAGCGGTTACACGATCACCGCGTTTAAAGCGCGTGACGCCGGCACCGGCTTCTTCCACCACGCCCGCGCCATCGGAAAGCGGGACCATGGGGCGCTTCAGCTTCGGATTGTACTTGCCTTCCACGACCATCAGGTCGCGATAGTTTAAGGACGCCGCCGTCATGCGCACCAGAACCTCACCGAAGCCGGGAGCAGGCTTTGCGGCGTCTACCAGCGCGAGCTGATCGATTCCGAATTCGCGGATCTCAAACTGTTTCATGCGGCATGCTACGCGTGTAGTCGATAAGCTGTTCCAGCTTGGTGCGGGCGGCGCCGGAATCGATCGCCTCGGCCGCCGAGGCCAAGGCGGATTTCAGATCAGGCGCCCGCTGCGCTACAAAAAGTACCGCGGCGGCGTTCGCCAGCACGATGTCCCGGCAGGGGCCGCGATCGCCGTTGAGAATAGAGCGGACGATTTGCGCGTTCATCTCGGAATCGCCACCCTTCACGTCTTCTAGACGGGCGCTTTGGAGGCCAAAATCCGCAGGGGTCCAGCGGCCTTTTTGCACGCGGCCGTCTTCCACCTGATAGACCGTCGTATGGGCGGTGGTGGTGATCTCATCCAGGCCGTCAGCGCCGTGGACGACGAAAGCGCGTTCGATGCCAAGACGCGCGGAGGCCTGGGCCAGCATCTCTGCGGCCCGAACCGAAAACGCACCGATCAATTGAATGCGCGCGCGCACAGGATTTGTCAGAGGCCCGAGCATGTTAAACACCGTGCGGCCCTTCAACAGCAGCCGGGCTTCCTGCGCGTGCTTAACAGCGGGGTGCAGCAGCGGCGCATAGAGAAAGCCGATGCCAAGCGCGCGAATGCATTCTGAAACCTGTTTTGCGGATAGATCCACGCGAATGCCCAGGGCTTCGAGCACATCTGCGCTGCCGCACTGGCTGGAGATGCGGCGGTTGCCATGCTTGGCAACACGTAACCCGGTGCCGGCGGCCACCAACGCGGTGGCGGTGGAAACGTTGAATGTTCCGGTATTATCGCCGCCTGTTCCGCAGGTATCTACCAACGGCTCCGATGATTGGTCCAGTTCCACGGGCTGGCTCATCTCGCGGATGGCCATGGCAAACCCCACCAGTTCGGAAAGCGTTTCACCCTTGCGCCGCAGAAACGCAAGCACATCCGCAATATCTTCGGTTCCCATCTGCCCGGAAAGCATGCGATGCATCAGGTCGTAGGCTTCCTGTTGCGTCAGATGCACGAAATTGCGGAACGGAAGGTGAAATTCGCTGCGCCCATTCATTGCGTTACTTGCCGGTGCAGGTTTTGGTCCAGAACTCATCAATACTTCATCCCGTGGCGCTTCGTCCAACGGCGCGACCCGGGCGCCTTTGTGCGCTGCCACGCAATCTCCATAGAACCTTGTTCCTGTATGCGGAAATCAACATCCATTTTGAACTACTCGATAAATCGAATTGAAACAAGAGCCACCGCAGGAGGCGCTTCGCTAACCTGATAGCCAAGAGGATCACAATTTTGCTGGTCGTGATGCAATCGCAGGCAACGCCTGCCGACATTGAGGGAGTCTGCGCGAAAATCGTGGCGCTTGGCTTTAAACCGCACATTATTCCGGGCGAGCAGCGGACGGCAATCGGCATAACCGGCAATCCGGGGCCAATCGATCCGGCCGAGTTCGAAAGCCTGCCTGGTGTAGCCGACGCGATTCGCGTCTCGAAGGCGTACAAGCTGGTGAGCCGGGAGACCAAACGCGAAGACACGGTGGTGCGGGTGAACGGGGTGCCGGTCGGCGGCGAGCGTATCGTGTTATGCGGCGGCCCGTGCGCAGTGGAAAGCCGCGAGCAGATTCTGGAATCCGCGCGCGCTGTGAAAGCCGGAGGCGGCGAACTGCTACGCGGCGGCGCTTACAAGCCGCGCACATCGCCCTACAGTTTCCAGGGCCTGGGCGAGCAAGGGTTGCGCTATCTGGCCGAAGCGCGCGCTGAAACCGGCTTGGGCGTTGTCACCGAAGCGGTGGATATCGAAAGCTTCGACCTGGTGGAAAGCTATGCCGATTGCGTCCAGATTGGCGCGCGCAACATGCAGAATTTTTCTTTACTGCGGCGCGCGGGCCGCTCCAGAAAACCGATTCTATTGAAACGCGGGATGTCTTCCACATTGGAAGAGTTTCTGATGGCGGCCGAATATATATTGGCCGAGGGCAACTACAACGTCATTCTTTGCGAACGCGGTGTGCGCACGTTCGCCGATCACACGCGCAATACGCTGGATCTGAGCGTGGTTCCGGCCGTTCAATCGCTGAGTCATTTGCCAATTATTGTGGACCCAAGCCACGGTACCGGAAAACGCGACAAAGTCATCCCCATGGCGCTGGCATCCATTGCTGCAGGAGCAAAAGGGTTGATCGTGGAGGTGCATCCCACGCCGGACCGCGCGCTTTCGGATGGCTACCAATCGCTTGATCCGCAGCAGTTCGCGGTGCTGGCTGAAGAGTGCTACGCGCTGGCCGACCTTCTGGCCTCGCGCCGGAGAGTGCCGCTGGCGGTAGATTGAACCGGGCGGGAGACGCGCTGCGCCGCAATTCCGGCACTCCCCCGAGATACACTAACGGTTGGCCGAGGGTCTGGTTGGACGCCTGGCAGCCAAACTCAACATGAAAATTCACGAGTATCAGGCGAAGGCGATCCTCGCCAAGTACGACGTTCCCGTGCCGCGCGGCGAAGTGGCCTATACGGTGGAAGAAGCAGAAGCGGCAGCGAAGAAAATCGGCGGCAGCGTAGTAGTCAAGGCGCAGATTCACGCCGGAGGGCGCGGAAAGGGCGGCGGCGTCAAGATCGCCAAGAGCGCCGAAGAGGCGGCCGAGATTGCGAAAAAGATGCTCGGCATGACGCTGGTTACGCACCAGACCGGGCCGGAAGGGCGCGTCGTACAGCGTCTGCTGATCGAAGAAACGCTTCCCATCGAGCGCGAATTGTATCTGGGCATTGTGCTTGACCGCGCCATCGGGGAATCCGTCTTCATGGCCTCCAAAGCGGGCGGTATGGAGATCGAAGAAGTAGCGGCGCAAACACCGGAGCTGATTCTGCGCGAGCCGCTGTTCGACGGATCTCCTCTGCAACCGTTTCAGGCACGGAAGCTGGCGTTCGGCATGGGAGTGCCGGCAGCGTCCGCGAATGCAGCCGCGGCGGCCATGATTGCGCTCTCGAAAGCCTACCTGGCCATCGATGGATCGCTCGCTGAGATCAACCCGTTCATCCTGACAAAAGACGGCAAAGTGTATGCGCTCGATGCCAAGATCAACCTGGATGACAACGCGCTGTATCGCCACAAAGACTTGATGGAATTGCGCGACCTGAATGAAGAAGATCCGTTGGAAGTAGAGGCGTCACGGTTCGGGCTGAATTACATCAAGCTGGACGGCAATATCGCGTGCATGGTGAACGGGGCCGGTCTCGCCATGGCTACGATGGACATCATCAAATACGCAGGCGGCCAGCCGGCTAATTTTCTCGACGTTGGCGGCGGCGCGAACAAAGAACAGATCAAGAATGCATTCCGCATTCTGCTTTCGGACGCCAGCGTGAAGGCGGTGCTGATCAACATCTTCGGCGGTATTTTGCGCTGTGACACGCTGGCCAACGGCGTGGTTTCCGCAGCGCAGGAGTTGAGCATCCGCATCCCGGTTGTGATTCGCATGGAGGGGACAAACGTAGATCTCGGCCGCAAGATTCTGACGGAATCGGGATTTAATTTTACGGTGGCGGACGGTATGGCCGATGCCGCGGAGAAAGTGGTGAGGCTGGCGCAATGAGTGTACTCGTTAACGAAAACACCAAGGTTCTGTTTCAAGGTTTCACCGGGCGCGAAGGTACTTTCCACGCCGAGCAGGCGATCAACTACGGAACAAAAGTGGTGGGCGGAACGACGCCCGGCAAAGGCGGGCAGAAGCATCTGGATCGTCCTGTCTTTAACACCGTGAGCGAATGCGTCGCTGCCACGGGCGCCAACGCGTCGGTAATTTTTGTCCCGCCGCCGTTTGCAGCCGATGCCATTATGGAAGCCGCTGATGCTGGTCTGCCGCTGGTGGTGTGCATCACGGAGGGCATCCCGGTGAACGATATGGTCCGCGTGTGGGCCTATCTGAAGACGAAACCGGCAACGAGACTGATCGGCCCAAACTGCCCGGGCGTGATCACGCCCGGCAAATGCAAGATCGGCATCATGCCCGGCCATATTCACAAGCCGGGGAATGTCGGCATCGTATCGCGATCCGGAACGCTCACCTATGAAGCGGTGGGCCAGCTTACGAAGCTAGGCATTGGCCAATCCACCTGCATCGGCATTGGCGGCGACCCCATCATTGGAACCAGCTTCACGGACGCCATCAGGCTGTTCAACGACGATCCGGACACGCACGCCATCATCATGATCGGCGAGATCGGCGGCACTGCCGAAGAGACAGCGGCCGCGTACGTGAAAGCGGATGTGCGCAAGCCGGTCGTGGGCTTCATCGCCGGTCAGACCGCACCGCCCGGGCGCCGTATGGGACATGCAGGAGCGATCATTTCCGGCGGTTCGGGCAAGGCCGAAGATAAGCTCGCGGCAATGAAAGATGCCGGCATTATTGTGTGCCCCTCACCCGCCCTGATGGGCGTCAAGATGCAGGAAGCGATGAGCGTGGCCGCCCGCTAACGCCGGCGCCTTACAAATTCAACCAAGACGAGACACATGGCATTAGAGCGCACCTTTGCAATTATCAAGCCGGATGCTGTAGCGAAAGGACATACCGGCGACATTTTGAGCATGATTGAGCACAACGGGTTCCGGATTATCGGCATGAAGATGCGGCGTATTGCGAAACCCGAAGCCGAAGCTTTCTATGCTGTTCACAAAGAGCGGCCGTTCTTCAAGGGCCTGGTCAATTTCATGACCGAAGGCCCGGTAGTCGTGATGGTGCTCGAGCGCGAGGACGCCATCGCGAAATGGCGCGAGCTCATGGGCGCCACCAACCCCGCCAACGCCGCGGAAGGCACCATTCGCAAGCGTTTCGCGGAAAATATTGAACGCAATTCGGTTCACGGGTCGGATGCACCCGAAACCGCCGCGCAGGAAATTCCGTTTTTTTTCGGAACGGCCGAACTGCTTTAGATTTCACAGCTAACTCGCTGAAGCCGCTTTAATGGCCTGACAAGTAGCGTGAACGGCCGCCGGGCAGTCTAACTATACGGCGGATGTCGTTTCCGCGCAGGAGTGGCTATGAATAAAATCACGTCTTTGGCAATTTCCGCTTTGCTCCTTACAGTGCCTGCGGCTGCGGATGTCATTTATCTGAACAGCGGCCAGCAGTATTACGGTCACATGATGGGCGAACGCGAAACTCGTTTAGCATTCCAGGATAATCAGGGGGTTCAATATAATTTCCCGCTACGCGACCTGAAGTCAATTTCGTTCAGCCAGGCCGGGCAGACAGTCGTGCTGCGCGACGGCAAGACCTACTTTGGCCAGATTGAAGGGCCGCAGGCGAGCACGATTGACTGGATGGACCGGCAGGGCATCACGTATCACTTCCCTACGTATGATGTTTCGAGCATCTCCTTTTCTGACTGGCAGGGGCCGTATGCGGAGAACCGCAGCCGCGAAGGAATTGTTTTACCCGCCGGAACCGAGATCACGGTTCTGACCAATTTGCCGATTGATTCGCGGACCGCGCAGCCCGGACAAACTTTCCCCGCTCAGATCACGCAAGACGTGACGACACCAGATGGGCGGGTGGTCATCCCGCGCAACTCAGACGCAACTTTGGTGTTGGAAAGCGAGAATGCCGGGGGAATTCACAGGGGCGACGTGGTGCTTGATCTGCAATCCGTGATGATCAACGGCGTGCCGCAACGCGTGGTGACATCCGATGTGGTCCAGACCAGCGGGCCGGGGGTAGGCGCGAACCGCAAAACGGGCGAGTTCATCGGCGGCGGCGCTGCGCTGGGAGCCTTAATCGGGGCCATTGCCGGGGGTGGTAAAGGAGCAGCCATTGGAGCTGCGGCCGGCGCGGGCGCGGGAGCGGCAACGGAGATTATGACGCACGGGCATCGAGTCTATGTTCCGGCTGAAACGACATTAACGTTTGAATTGGAACGCCCGGTTGTTTTGCGCCCCGGTGAGCGGCGGTAAGCCAGCGCCTTAACGGACGCTAAATCCGCTCAGATGTTCTACGCGCTCCCCGCGTTCTTCGACATGGCGCACCTCCGCCATACCCGGGCCAACATGCAGGGCCGCGGCGAGTTGATTGAGCTTCGCCTCCGGCCCTTCGGCATAAACTTCCACGCGCCCGTCGGCTAAGTTCCGCGCCCAGCCAGAGAGGCCAAGCTCCCGGGCTTTATTTTGCGCGAAGAAGCGGAAGCCGACGCCTTGCACTGTCCCTGAAACGAACCATCGCCTGGCGGCCTTCATACTTAGAACATAGCTACATGGCATTCCCAATCCACAGGCCACGGCGTCTGCGTTCCTCGGAGCCCGTCAGGCGCCTGGTTCGCGAGGCGCGGCTTGCGCCATCCCAATTCGTTCTTCCGCTGTTTGTCTGCCCGGGTGAAGGCGTTAGAAAAGAGATCAGCTCGATGCCGGGCCACGCGCAGTTATCCATTGATCAACTGCTGCGCGAATGCGAGCAATGCCGCAGTTTAGGACTCGGCGGAGTCATTCTGTTTGGCATTCCGGAACGAAAAGACGAGATGGCCTCGGAGGCCTACGCGGCCGAAGGCATCACCCAGCGCGCGATTCGCGCGATCAAACGCGAAGTGCCTGGACTGCTTGTCATCACCGATGTCTGCCATTGTGAATACACGAGCCACGGCCATTGCGGATTCGTGAAAAATGGCGATGTCGATAACGACACCACACTGAAGTGGCTGGCCAAAACAGCGGTTTCCCACGCGCGGGCGGGAGCGGATATCCTGGCGCCCAGCGACATGATGGACGGCCGCGTGGCGGCGATCCGCGCCGCTATAGACGAAGCCGGTTTTTCGAATACGCCCATTCTTTCGTATGCCGCCAAATACGCCTCCGTGTTTTATTCACCGTTTCGCGAAGCAGCCGAATCCACACCACAGTTTGGCGATCGCCGCAGCTACCAGATGGACCCGGCTAACGGCCGCGAGGCGTTGCGTGAAATTGCGCTCGATCTGGAAGAGGGCGCGGACATGGTGATGGTAAAGCCGGCCATGCCGTACCTGGATGTCATTCGCCAGGCGAGGGACGCCTTTGATGTTCCGTTGGGCGCTTATCAGGTAAGCGGTGAGTTCAGCATGATCGTAGCCGCTGCCGGAAACGGCTGGCTCGATCTGGAACGCGCCATGGTTGAATCGTTAACCAGCATCCGCCGCGCAGGCGCCGATTTCACCTTGACCTATTTCGCAAAAGATGCAGCCCAGTTGCTGGGCTGAGCAAGCGAATCCAGCAGCCGGCAGAGGCTATTCTTCGGGCAGCTTACCGGAGAGATAGAACCGTTCCGGCTGCGCCCGGCGTGTGCCGTTTGGCCCCATACCGCGCACGATATGCACAGCAACTGCCTGCCCCGGCTTCAGCATTGCCTCGACTTTTGCCACATCGTCCTTCGAGAGGATCGGATGCCGGTTGATGGAAAGAATCGCGTCGCCTTCCTGCATTCCGATGTCGTCGGCAAACGAGCCCGGATCTACTGACGCGACCTTTACGCCGCTACTCGCGTCAATCTGCAAATTCTTAAGCTCGCTCGGCGTCAGACGCGTAATAAGCATGCCGAATTTCGCCGTCGTGGCGGCTGGTTTCGGAGCCGGTTTCGGAGCGGCATCGGGTGCTTTGGAATCGCCCACTTCCGGCTCGCCTTGCCAAACAACCGAGCGCTCGGCAATGACCACTTTATAGTCCAACCGCTTGCCGTCACGATCGACCGTAAACAAAGCAGCGGATCCGATGGGCAGATCGGCCACTTTATAGACCAGCTCCTGGCCGTCTTTGACGGGATGATCGTTCATCGCGACAATCACGTCATCGGCCTTGATTCCGGCTTTACCGGCCGGACCGTCCGGCGTGACGCTTTCAACCAGAACGCCATGATCCAAGCCGAAAGCTTGCAGCGTATCGGCTTCCCTTCCGTTATGGGTGAAGCGGATACCGATGGAACCGCGCACGACGCGACCCTGCCGGATGATGTCGTTGTAAATCTTAACGGCGATGTTGGACGGCAAAGCGAAGCCAATGCCCTCATACGAGCCGCTTCGGGTGGCGATCATCGTGTTTACGCCAATCACTTCACCGCGCGTGTTCAGCAGCGGCCCGCCGCTATTGCCCGGATTGATGGCTGCGTCGGTCTGAAGAAAATTCTGGAACGTGCCGGCGCCCGGCAGATCGCGGTTGGTTCGTTGCGCGCTGATGATGCCGGCGGTTACCGTGGCCTGCAACCCAAATGGAGACCCGATGGCGATCACCCAGTCCCCCGTTTGCACGCTGTCGGAGTTTCCGATTTGAACCGGCTGGAGTGGCTCCCTGGCATCGATCTTCAGAACGGCAAGATCGGTCTCAGTATCGTAGCCGATCACCCTGGCCCGATATTCGTCATCATCGCCGGCGAGCCTCACTTTGATGCGGTCCGCTTTCTCGATGACGTGATTGTTCGTGATGATGTAGCCGTTCTTGTCGACCACGAAACCGGTTCCTGAGCCCTCGGTTCGAAAACTCTGCTGGTCGTCCTCGCCGCCGCCGAAGAATCGCTTCAGCATGTCGGATGGATCGTTGCGTTTCGGCGTGTCGCTATCCGGATCTTCAGGTCCGTCGTGATGATGCCCCCGGCGCGCAGTGACACCCGGCTTCGCCAAATAGTCTGATTCGATGTAGACAACCGACGGCTCTACGCGCTTGGCCAGCCTGGTAAATTCAGTGGCAATGGGAACAGCCGGTGGAATCGAGAGCGGAGTTGCATCGGGCGCCGGCGAGCCTCCGCTTTGCCTGTCTGCTCTGACGCCGGTGTTGATGACCGTTCCAATCACGATGCCGATGGCGAGAGTGCAAAAAAGAAGCAAGAAACTCAGCACCTTCGGCTGCTTCAATCTGTCAAGGAACGGCATGGAGAGACCCTTTCGCGCTGTATTTACCAGTATAGAGAAGA
>JAJPJN010000107.1 GCA_021324185.1 Terriglobia bacterium
AGCAACAAAGGGAAAACAGCAGCCACGATCGCCGGGCCTGCAGCGGATGGAGCATTGACGGGCGCGGTCGTCAGGGGCGGGGAAGGCGCTTTGATCGGGGCTGGGATCGGCGGCGCAATCGGTACGGCTATCGCAGCTTTGAGCCACGGCAACGAAGTGAAGATGCCCCCGGGAACAACCCTCGAGGTGGTGCTCCAGCGCGATGTGGCCGTTGACGGTTCGCGCATTGCGGCAGGCGCGCCAGTGCAACGCGACTAAGCACGCGGCGAAATTATTCGGCCGTCGAAGGCTCGATTACGGTGGAGACTTCCGAAATCTTATTCGCCGGAAACCCGCCTTGCCTCGCGTGTTCACGGATCATTTGCTCATTCGGCGCGCGGTAAATGCAGTAGATTTTGTCCGCCGTAACGTAGCTATGGATCCATTGAATTTCCGGACCCAGGGTGTTCAGCACGCTGCAGGACTTTTGGGAAATCGCGCGTAGCTGCTCCGAATTAAGCTTCCCGGCCCCGGGAAGATCGCGCTCAATGACGTATTTGGGCATGGCTGGCCTCTCCAGGCGAAAAGATGCAGCAGGCAGGCTAACAGAGAGGCTCTACGGCTGCAATCCTCAGCCCTTGGCAGCAGCCGAGTACGCAACCGGGTAAATCTGCGCGTCAATGTCCTTACGCAGATCGTCCCAGATGTGTTCTGGCATCTCCAGGAACACCTTCACCACTTCCGGATCGAACTGCGTTCCCGAGCAGCGCTGAATCTCCGCCCGGGCCGCGGAGAAGGGTTGTGCCGGGCGATAAGGACGGTTCGAGCGGATCGCGTCCAAAGTGTCTGCGACCGCAAAGATTCGCGCGCCAAGTGGAATTTCATTCCCCTTGAGCCCGCGTGGATAGCCGGTGCCGTCGTATTTTTCCTGGTGCGAGTAAACGATGTCGGAGGCTTCCTGCAGGAAGGGAATTCGGCGCAAGATCTGGTAGCCGCGGTAGCAGTGCTCGCGCATAATCGCGACCTCTTCTTCGTTCAGCGCCCCAGGCTTACGCAGGATGGCATCAGGAATTGCCATCTTGCCTATATCGTGCAGAAACGCACCGCGGGCAATTACGCGGATCTGGTCCGAGGTTAAGCCCATGGCGCGGGCAATCGCGATGGTGTAAGCGGTTACACGCTTCGAGTGGCCTTCGGTCTCTGCGTCCTTCAAGTCGAGGGCATTGCCCAGCGCCTCGAGGGTGATGTCGTAAGACTTTTCGAGAGAACTGAAGGCTTGCCTGAGTTGCTCGGTCCGCGTTGTGACCAGAGCTTCGAGATTGGTTTGGTACTCCCGGTTCTCAACCTTGAGCCGGCGGTTTTCAAGTGCGCGCCGAACTGTAGCGAGAAGTTGGTCGCGTTCGAAGGGCTTCAACAGATAGTCGTAGGCGCCGTTGCGGATCGCGCCCAATGCCACCGAAACGTCGGTCACCGCGGTCACCATGATGACCGGCATGTCTGGAAAGCGCTCCTTCGAGGCTTCGAGCAGTGCGATGCCGTCCATTTCCGGCATCATCAAGTCCGTGAGCATCAGTTCGAATTCTTTGCCATAACTGAGCATGTCCAGCGCTTCTTTGCCTGATTCTGCCTGGCTGCAGACATAGTTTGCGGAACTCAGCATGGCGGAGACAAAATCCCGGATTGGCTCTTCGTCATCGACGATGAGAATGCGCTCGGCTGGCATAGGAACGACTTAGAGTTTAGAGCCGATTGTACCTTAGGTGATTGATTCCGAAAGTAACCAATGGTCACCGGAAATCCGGGTGGTAACTAACTTGTCCATGCTACAACTGGGGTGGCTAACTACGGTCAAAACAGATGAGCACCTTCGCCTGGCGCGCCTGGGACGTCCTTGGGGCATCAGCCGCACCTAAATTCGTGGCCCGCGAAATCGCGGTGCTGCTCATTGTGGCGGCCAGCCTGCTTGTCTTTCGCACTCTGCGTGAACGCTGCCTGATCGTCTGGATAGCCGGATGGCTCGCCTATCTAGCCTCTCACCATACTCTCCTCTCAAACTCCAGCTCCTACTCCGCACCTCTTGGCCATGCGGAATTCGTGGTTGCCATTGCACTGTTTGTCGCGGGCACTTTTCTCTATTCGGGCACGCGCGGATTCATCGGTCCGCTCCTCGGCATTGGCGTCGGGCTCACGGCTTTTGCGGCAGCGCAGGGCATCTACTGGCCGAATTCCGTCACTTTGCGCTTTGCCCTGGAGCTTTCGTATAGGCTTCTGGCGCTTTCAGCCGCGATCCAGATTCTTCGCTTCCGCCGCGCACGGAAGGAGATCGGCTCCTGGTTTCTGGCCGCGGGTGTGCTATCGCTTCATCTCGAGTGGCCGCCCATCAGCGCTCATATTCCAACCGACGCCGGGGTCTTCTTCGACGTTCTCCTTGGCCTGGGCATGTTGCTGCTGGTATTTGACGAATTCCGCATCCGCACTCGCCGGCTTGCCACGCTGAATGCGCTTACCACGAATATCGCTCGCGCTGCGGAGCACGGCCCCATGGCCACCGACGCATTGAGGGACCTGCAGAAACTCATGGATGCCGACGCGATCTGGTTCCGCTTGCGAAATGGACGCCAGTTCACGGTTTTCCAACACTCAGG
>JAJPJN010000166.1 GCA_021324185.1 Terriglobia bacterium
CATCTGTCTGCGAATATCATCAGCACAGGACAAAAACGCGCGCTACAAGTACTCCCGAGATCGTCGCCCGGCCGCGAAGACAAATCGTGAAGTCCGCCTGACGAGCTAAGCGGCACAATGCCCGCTTACGTAGCCGGCTTCCAGGCGCTCGCTGAGGTGTTGCAACAGGGCAAAATCAGACTGGAAGCGGTTGCTGGTGTTCGCATGCGGGCGCGCGAGCGCCGCCCACAGATCCGACGCGATGCTTTCAAGGACCTGCTGTTCTTCGTCTTCGAGGCTCGACCCTGGCGCATTTCGGGGCGCGTGCGCGAGCACTTCGTGAAGTTCGCGCTCGAGCCGCTCGGTCGAACCGGACACCCACGCCCCTAATATTCTGGAGGCACGTTCTTGAGCAAGCATCGGAATTCTCTGCAGTAGATATCGCAGATCGAAGACCGATTTTCGCTCAAAATTTCAGATTTTTAGCTACTACGCCCGGGAGTTTTCACACTAGCCCATATAACTGAAGAGGCTTCGGGTCGGCAAGCTCCCCTGAGCGGAAAGGGCTGCCTGGAGCGACACCTCGCCTTGCGACAAATCCGTCGCTACTGCGGCCACGTCAGCATCCCGGAGCACACCTACCTCACCGGTGAGGGTGGTGGAACGAGCACTCGTTTCGCTGAGTTGCTGCTGCACCCAATCCTCGCTTTCCCCGTACATAACCGTCGATTCCGTCACGTGGCCCGCCGCTGCCTGCAGGGACGCGAGCGCGTTTTGTGTTCCGGTCTGATCATTTGCGAGGAGCGCTGTTCCTAATTGGTACACGGCCTGGAACACGTTTCCGGGATCGGGCGTGCCGCCGGGGAGCTGGGCATCGAAGATCTGGCCGGCCGTCTGGCCTGCAATAATCGAGGCTCCGTCCAGACTGGTAATTGCCGTCGTGTTGGTGGCCGCTCCGCCGCTCACGACGCCCTCCGGATTGCTCCAGTTATAGGTATACGGCTGCGTGTAGGGACTATCGCCACCGAACACATATTGGCCATTGACGCTGGTATCGGCAAGCGCAACCAGTTGTTGCTGGATCTGCTGCACCTGCTGCCCCAGGCTGGCGCGCGTTTCGGCGGTCGCGGTAGCGGTGGCGCCTTCGGTGGCAATCGAGATGAGCTGGTTCAACAAACTGGAGGCGTTTTGCAGCGCTCCATCTGCCGTCTCGAGGATTGCCTGCTGCTGGTGGAGATTGGTGGCAATCTGATTGATCTGGGCAATCTGATTCTGATCTTCAAGTAGCGGGATCACGGCATTGGGATCATCAGAGGCTACATTCACGCGAATGCCGGAGCTAAGCTCCTGGTTATCCCGGCTGATCCGCGCCTCGCTGTTATTGAGATCGTTAAGGAAGGTTGCATTCGCTCCCTGAATTCCGTTGAACATGGTGGCCTCTTCTGATTACGGGTTGGTGACGGTATTCATCAGGTACTGTGTCGTGTTGTTGATCACCTGGATCATTTGAGCCGCCGCTTCGTATGCCTGCTGGAACTGCATCAGATTGGCCGCTTGATCATTGAGCGAAACGCCGGAAACCTGAGCGCGCAAATTTTTGGCTTGCGCCAGCAGATCCGACTGCGTGCTCTGGAGAGTGTTTGCGCTGGCGGCCTGGTTGCCGATACCGGTCGCAATGCTGCCGTAAAAATCCGTGTAACTCTGGCCGTTCAGCATGTCAGCCGGATCCGATGGCGTTGCGAGAGCCGCCAACTGGCTGGCAATACCATTGGCTACAGGGGGCGGCCCGGGAGCAACCGGCGCAAGTTGAGAAACGGTGAAGTTCGGAACCAGCGCCAGCGTCTGCGCCACGGCCGTGGGCGAGGCCGCATCGTAGCTGAACAAAGCCGTGCCGGCGCTGCCGCTAGGCGTCTGGCCGCTTTCTAAAAGCTGATTGACACGATCGGCAACCGCCTGCGCCACTTGATTCAATGTCCCCTGTTGTGTTTGATCCCCGATGACCGAAGGTAGAGTGGTGTTGCGGAATGCGAGCAAGCCGCCTAATTGACCCCCCGTCACCTGTTGCGTGACGTCATTTCCGGCCGCCAGGATGGCCGCATGGGCAGAGCCGGCCGGATAAGTGGCACCTTGCACCGAAGGATAGTTCACCGCTAAAGGCTCTGCGGTGGTCCCCAATACCAGCGGGACCTGCCCGTTCATCAGAACGCTCACAGTGCCGTCGCTTTCCTTCTGGACCTGAACATTCGCTAAGCCGGAAAGCGATTCGAGCGAGTTGTAAAGCTGTGTTTCGAGGCCGGCATCGTTGCGGGCGCCGGTTCGGATCTGGTTATTGAAGCCGGCAATCTGACTCGTCAACTGATTGATCTGATCCACCGTGGTTTGTAACTGTTCACCGGTTCGCTGCTGCAATTGCGCCACACTGTTCGAGCTTTGATTAAAGGCTTGCGCCACCGTTTGCGCCGCACTCAGGACCTGCTGTTGAGCAGTCACGCTCTGCGGATTCGCGCTCCAGGCCGAAAACGCGGAATAGAGCGAGCTGAGAGCCGACGGGATTCCATCCTGCCCGGATATCGAAAAAAGATTTTCGAGCGCCGAAAGCCCGGAAGCCTGCTGGGCCGCCGAGCCGAGCAACGTGTTTTGGTTCCAGACATTCTCTTCCGCATACCCGTTGCGCGAGCTGACGACGGCTCCCGCCTCGACGCCGCCCCAGAGATCTTGTGATGGATTGAACGGCAGTGCATTGAGCGCCAGCGTCTGGGTGACATAGCCGGGAGTCGAGGCATTGACGACATTGTTCTGAATGACCGCCATCGCCTGCTCCATCGCGTCCATTGCGCCGCTGGCGTTAACAAGTGCGGATGTCAGGTTAGACATATGCCCTTAGGCCCTCAATTGAAGCTGATGAATCACCGGGGCTCGGGCACGCACGCCCTCAACGGTGTAGGAGTTGGCGTCGACGCCCCGGCTGTGCGCGATCGAAGCGCAGTAAAACGCAGCCGCTCCGTCGAGCAAGGTTTCGAGTTGCCGCATGCGCGAACGGAAGACTTCGAGTTCCGGTTTGAGCAACTGGACCTCGCCCTCGATCGCCGTGCCTGCGACCGTGTTTAAAGAGTCCGCGATACGCTCGAGCGAAGCCGGAATCTCGCTCGCCGCCGCTTTCATCTCGAGCGCGTTTTCAACCGCCTGGCAGAGCCAGCGATTGGCGCGCTCCAATTCCAGCCGGGCCTCTTTCGCCGTCACAGAGAAACCTTACTACTACTTGCCGTAAAGATGTTCATCGAGCAGCGCCTGGCTCACCGCAGCCGGATCGGCCTGGTAGCGCCCGGCCTGGATATCGGCGCCCAGCGACTGAACGCGATTCAGATACTCCGGCGAAGCGACTGTTTTCGCTAATCCGACCCAGGCGCCGGTGTCCGACAATTCGCTGCGATCGGCTCCGGCCGCCAGTGTGCTCGAGGAGCTTCGAATATTTTGGGTACTTCCGCCCGATGGGCGCGTGTATAGGTCAGAAGCCGCGCCGCCAATTGCACCGTTTTCCACTCTCATTCGTTCTCCCGCTTTGGGTCCTGACGCCTTATCGCACAATCCTGCCTAGTTTAGAAGCGTTTTTCAAATTTTTTTCAGAGCCCCAGCTCCGTTTATGTCGTGTAACTTGATCATCAGCTTCACCTCGCCCTGCGACATACCTAATAGACAGGCGATATTGCGCACGTTTTCCCCGCGCCGGTGGAGTTGAACGACCTGACCGCGCCGGTTCAAGTGCAGGGACGCCGGAAATGCTGCCGCTTCGGCCGCCGGCGCGTACCGCTGTTCGCTTTCCGCCAGACGCCGCGCATAGTCTTCAAGCTGCGCGTGAAAATTGTCGAGCCGCTCTTGTTGTTCCTTCAAAAGGTCCTCGAAGCGAGTTCGCTCCGCTTCCCACTTCCGGCGCAGCAGCGCAAATGCCGCCGCGAGACAGCTCAGCGCTATGACAAGCGAAACCAGCCCCGCTTCCACGATCGGGTTAATACTCATGCGCCGCTGGGGGTAAGGCCCTTCTCCTCCGCCTTCTCCTGTGCCTTTCCGTCCAGCAAAAGCCGGTCCTGCCGGCTGATGATTTCCTCAATCCGCACGCCATAGCTGCCGTCGATTACCACAGCAGAACCGCGCGCAATCACGCGATTATTGATGACGAGCGAAACCGGATGGTCCGCCGTGCAATCCAATTCCACCACCGAACCTGCCGAAAGACGCAGAATGTCACGGATCGGCATATAGGTCTGGCCGAACGACACCGTCAGCGGAAGCTCCACATCGAGGAGCAGGGATATATTATTGGCCGCGTCTGCCATCGCGAGCGCTCCTTCCTTTGCTGGGCCACTCCCGCTCGAGCAGCGCGCGCAATCTGAGAATTGCCTGCACGCGCAATTGCGCGACGCGTGTCAGGTGCAGCCCCATAATTTCTGCAATCTCGCGCAAGTTCAACCCCTCTTTGTAATAGAGGCTAAGCACCAGCCGCTCGCGCTCAGGCATACGCGCGACGCCGCGCGAGATCAGCTTTTCGAGCTCGCTTCGCTCCAGAATCTGATCCGGAGAGTCCTCGCCATCATCGCTGATGAATTTGAGCAGGCTGAACTCTTCGCCTTCTTCCACCACGTTCAGGCTGCCGAGTGAGACCGAACGCAGATCGACCATCCACTGCTGGAACTCGGACAGGCTGATTCCCAGCTCGGCTGCGATCTCCTCCTCCGTCGCCGGGCGCTTCAGCTCGGCTTCAATCCGGGCGATCGCCTGCTGCACCTGTTTGACGCGCTTCCGCTTGTGCGCGGGAATCCCGTCCAGTCCGCGTATGCTGTCAAGAATGGCGCCGCGAATCTTGTACTCGGCATAAGTTCTGAGCGAAGCGCCATGGCTTGGATCGTAATGATCGACCGCGGCTACCAGGCCGATGACGCCTGCCGAGATCAAGTCATCGAGTTCAATTCCGGGCGGCAATTTTTCGTGAATCCGAACCGCAATCCAGTTGACTTGCGGCAGATGCTCGAGGATGAGCGCATCGCGCTCTTCCTTTGTCAGCGTTTCCGTTTCGCAGGCGTACATAGAGAAACAGTCTCCCCTCAGGCTGCGGCTGCAACTCGTTGCTTCAGCCCCTGCGCCAGACTGAGGCGCAGATCGGCCTTGGAGGCCTCGGCCAGATCCTCCGGAATCTGCTGCCCGTTGGTCAAAAAGGAAATGGGAAGCCCGGAACGGAGGGCCGCTTCCAGCATGCAAGCCGGATTTTCCATTTCGTCGATGTGGGTAAAGATCAGCTTGGCCGGACGGAAGATCGCGAAGCGCTCGAGAACCGCGGACATGGCGGAAAAATGCAGGCAGGCCGGAATAACCAGATGGACGTCGACGTTTGGCTGCCCGCTGGCAAACGCCGCCAGCTCGCGCGTTTCGTCCATGTCGCCGCGCCCGAAGCCGGGCGTGTCAATCAGAATCAGTTTTTTCGCTCGCGCTTGGTGACAGGCATCGTCGAGTGCTTTGCGTCCGGTCACGGCGCGAAAGCTCGCTCCCAGAATGCGTGAATAGGCTTGCAACTGTTCAGCGCCGCCCAAACGCAGCGTGTCGGTGGTCAGAATCTGCAATGGTACACTCCGGCGAGTGCCGTAGGCGATCGCCAGTTTCACCAGCGTCGTGGTCTTGCCAGCGCCCGGCGCCCCCACTAGAAGAACCAGTTTCTGCTCCTGCTCGGCCGAACCGAGCATAGGCGCAACGCAAAGCCGCGCCTCGATCTCATCCAACACCTCTCGCAAGGCGCCGGCTGCAACAGCAGCGCCGCGCCGGGAAGTTTTTGGCGCCGTAGCGGCTTGGGCTTCGGCCTGGCGATCTTCCGCGGCTTCCATTCGCACGAGTGCCGCTTCCGCGATCTCTTGCGCCAATCTGCGCGAAAATCCTGCCCCTGCCAGCAGATCCGCAGCCCGCGCGCGCGCGCTGCCGCGCTTTGCGGGCGCAACCGGCGGAGCGGCCACCGCGAGTGAACGCTGCACGTTTTCGAGCTGCTGCCGCAGTTCCGCCAGCTCGCGAGCGATGCCGTCCGCCGGCGCAGCGCCTGCAAACGCATTCGCAAGCTCCGGCCGGCTATCATTCGTGACACCGAACGTCACTTCATAGGCCGATCCCGATGCCGCCTGCGCCGCTGTCTTCGAGCCCAACAGCAGAGCCTCAGGCCCCAATTCCACCCGCGCTTTCTCAATGGCTGCATGCACCGACTCGGCAAAGTACGATTTAATTCTCATTTAGCCTCACAGCACGCTCTCATCTCACACGCGTCCCATCTCACAACGCCTGTCATCTCACAAGACCCCGAGGGAAATAACCCGGATGCCCGGCGGAACCTCGTTGTGCGAAATAAATCCGATATTGCTGGCCGAATTTTCGAGCAACTGCCGCAAGAACGGCCTCGCTCCCGCGCTAACCAGCACAGCCGCATGCATCTCCGGCTTGTCGAGCTTGCGCTCCAGCCGGCCGGCTATCTCGCGCACCACTTGCGGCGAGAGGGCCAGCACGCTGTTTTGGTCGGTGTGCTGCACCGAAGATTCAATCGTCTGCTCTGTTTTTGTGTCCAGCATGAAGGCCGGCAAATCGCCGTTGGCATCGAGATACGGCTTCACAACAGTCCTGCGAATCGCTTGCCGCACGTATTCGGTCAGCAGTATAGGGTTCTTCGTGGTAGCTCCCGCTTCACTCAGCGCCTCGAGAATCGAAACGCCATCTCTGATCGACACCCCTTCGCGCAACAGGCTTTGCAACACTCGTTGAACCACTGCAAGCGGAAGCAGTTTTGGTACCAAATCTTCGACCACCTTCGGGTGAGCTTCGGCGATGCGGTCGCAGAACGCCTTCGTATCCTGGCGCGACAGCAACTCGCTCGCGTGGCGGCGGATCGCTTCCGACAAATGCGTGCCGATCACGTTCACTGTGTCCACAATCGTGTACCCGGCAGCCCGGGCGGCATCGATGCGATCGGCAGGCACCCAGAGCGCCGGCAAATGGAATGCCGGCTCCCTGGTCTGCTGCCCCGGAAAATTCTTATCGGCCCGCGCCGTCGGAACCGCCAGCTCATTGCCTGGAAGCAGTTCAAAACGCCCGATCTCACTGCCTTTCAGCAGAATCACGTATTCCCGCGAGCGCAAGGAGAGATTATCGGTGACTCGCACCGGCGGCAGAATAAAACCCAGAGTAGATGCAAACTGCTTGCGGATACCGCCTACCTTGCGCAGCAAAGGCGAATTCGCGCCTCCCGCTACAAGACCCGCCAGCCCCAGCCCTACTTCAATGGCAAGCTGCTCTACCTTCAACAGCTCGTCCAGATTTTCCTTGGCCGGCGGGGCCGCTTGGGCAGCTTCTTTTTTGACGGCCTTGTCAGTTTTTTGACGCTTCAGCCAGGCCGCCGTTCCCAACCCGCCACCGAGTACCAGAAACGGAACTGCCGGCAGCCCCGGAAATGCCGCCAGCGCCATCAGAACCCCGCTGGCCAGAAACAGCGGCTGCGTCTTGCCGAACAACTGTTTCTCGAATTCCTTGCCCACACGCTCATCTGAGCTGGCGCGCGTCACAATCAGACCGCCCGAGACGGAAATCATCAGCGCCGGAATCACCGTAACCAGACCGTCGCCAATCGTTAAGACGGTATAAGTCTGGAGCGCCTGCTTCAGATCCATACCATGCTGGAAGACGCCGATAAAAAATCCAGCAACGATGTTTATGCCGGTGATCAAAATGCTCGCAATAGCGTCGCGCTGGGTGAAGCGCGAAGCGCCGTCCATGGCGCCGTAAAATTCGGCTTCGGCCGCTAGCTGTTTGCGGCGCCTGCGTCCTTCAGCTTCATCGATCAGCCCGGCGTTCATTTCCGCATCGATCGACATCTGCTTGCCGGGCAGCGCATCGAGCGTAAAGCGTGCGGCCACTTCCGATATGCGCACTGCGCCGTGGTTAATGACCACGTACTGGATGGCAATCAGCACCAGGAAAATGACGGCGCCGATGATGTAATTCCCGCCGACGACAAAATTTCCAAACGCCTGAATGACTTCACCCGCTGCGGCCGTGCCGCTATTGCCATCGAGGAGAATCAGACGAGCCGAGCTGACGTTGAGGGCGAGCCGGAATAAAGTCAGCAGCAACAGCGTCGTTGGAAAGACGCTGAAATCCACCGGCTTCAGGATGTACATGGTCACCATCAGCACAATCACCGATGTCATCAGATCGAGCGCAATCAGCAGATCCAACACGAAGGGCGGGATGGGCGTGATGAGCGCCACTACAATGGCGAGAACCGCAATGGGAACGGCCAGTTCGCCTATGTTCGCCAGAGTGAATTTGGCCCCTGTTTTGGAGGGACGCGCCGGAAGCGCTTGAGCTTGAGAGGACATCGATTAGTTTGAAACAGGCTGCCTTTGAATGCGCCGGTTTTGAATCGCTAACTTCGAGTGGAACCAGAAAACCGGAGGCAATTTTCGGCCCATTAGCCGCGAAGCCAATTTTCGGCTTTTAGGCCGGCTTACGGCCCATTAGCCGGTAGATATAGGCCAGCACTTCCGCCACTGCTTTATAGAATTCGGGCGGAATCGCCTGGCCCACCTCGCAGCCGTCGTAGAGAGAGCGCGCAAGCGGCGGGTTCTCAATGATCGGTACGTCGTGTTCGCGCGCAATCTGCCGGATGCGCAATGCCAGCCAGTTTCTGCCTTTGGCAATTACCACGGGAGTCGCCATATCCTCCATCTCATAGCGAATGGCCACCGCGAAGTGCGTCGGATTCATAATCACCGCAGTGGCAGAGGGCACCTGGCGCATCATCTGCCGCCTCAGCAATTCGCGCCGCAGGCGCCGGATGCGCGCCTTCATTTGCGGATCGCCTTCGCTGCGCTTATGTTCTTCTTTGATCTCCTGCTTGGACATAGCCAGCGTTTTCATGTGGCGGCGGTACTGTCGGAAAAAATCGATGCCGCCGAAGACGAGGAACACCGCCGAGGCTTTCCAGAGCATGTCTTCGAGCGAGCGGAAAAAATCGGCCGCACCGAGAGAAACCGGCTCGAAGGTCAGCCGCAGAAAGCCGCTCGCGTAGGTAGCGAAAAAAGTGCGGATCGAAAGCGCCACAGCCGTAAGCAATAAGGTGGCTTCGATGGCTGACGGGATACCTCGCTGCGGAATCTCCTTGAGCTTGGCCAAGGGGTTCAGATTTGAAAATTTCGGTTTCAGCCGTTCCAGACTGAAACCCATCTTGGTGATGGCCAGGTGCGTCCCACAGGTAATGGCGAAGACAGCCGCACCGGCTTCTATTACAGGCAGGAACATATCGAGGAAGGTGCTGCGAATAAGCAGCGGCCATTCGGATTCCTGAATCGGGCGCGCCAGCGCGGGCTCGAGCAGTTTGACCACGCAACGGCGCGTATTCTCTGCCCAATGCGGCGTCAGATAGCGTAGCGCGAGAATCACCGCCAGAAACTGCAGCGCGGTGACCATGCCTCTGGCCGATAAAAACTGCCCCTGCTCGCGCGCTTTTCGCAGGCGCTCAGGCGTGGGCTTTTCAGTTTTGTTCCCGCCGGAAGAGGCCATCGGGGATCAGGGGACGAAATAGCGCCTGAGCAGCTCGAGTATCTGAGCTGCAAAGGATTGATAGAGCACCGGCGCCGCCGCGAATACGCCCGCGAGCGCAACTAGGTTCAGCATCATCTTGATGGGAAAGGCCTGCATGGCAAGATGAATTTGCGCATTGAGCCGTCCCAAAAGAGCCAGCGCCACATCGGTCATCAATAAGAGACCGACGATAGGCAATGCAAGCCGCAAACCAAAGCTGAACGTGTTCGCCACCAGATGAATAATCGTGCGGGCCAGATCCTGCGTGAGCTGGAACTGGCCCGGCGGATACGTTCGCAGCGTGGCGGCGATGACCGCGACAATCTCGCGGTGCAGGCCGGTTGTGAAGAACAGCAGGCCTGCGAGCACCTGTGCGGCCGCCGGCAAAACATCTGAATCGGCCTGAGTAAGCGGATCAACGATTGAGGCGTAGGCATATCCGGCTTGCTGGCCCAACACTTGCGCACCAAAGGTGAGGGCTTCGGCGAGACAGGTCACCATCAGGCCGATCGCCATCCCCAGAGCCATTTCGGAAAAAATCCAACCGGCCAGCGTGCCGAGGCTCGCTTGCGGATCAACGGCCGGCCAGCAGGAATAAAGAGCGATGGTTAAAGCCAGGGCAAACAGAATGCGCGCGGCGCCCGGTCCGGCGTCCTTCACCGGCATCGGGATAAGGACGAAAATCCCGACCAGCCGGATCAAAACCAGCGCGAAACCGAGTACGGTCGACGCCGGTACCGTCAGCTCACCGTGCATACTGCCCAAGATCGGCAAAGATCGCGATCGCGTAGGCAGCCGCCTTATGCAGCATGTACGGCAGAAACACGAGCATGCCACCCAGGCAGGCGAGCAGGCGCGGTACGGTGCTAAAGACAGGATCCTGCATCGACGTCACGACCTGAAGCAGGTTAATGGCAATACCGACCGAGAATGCAATGACGAGCAGCGGCGCGCAGATCCAAAAAGCCGCGAGCAACGCCTCGGCAAGAATATGGATGGCAAATTGTGGACTCATCCGCCGCTCCTCTACTGGTAAAAGCTCTTCATCAGAGAACCGATGATCAGGTTCCAGCCATCGACCAATACGAACAGCAGTATCTTGAATGGCGCAGAGATCATGGCTGGCGGCAATTGCATCATTCCGATTGAAAGCGTCACGGATGCAACGGCGATATCGATCACCAGAAAGGGAAGGAACAATACCGCCCCAATCTGAAAACCGGTCTTCAGCTCCGACAGGATATAGGCTGGAATCAAGACCTTGAGGCTCAATTCCGACGGATTGCGCGGCGGCGGCTCCTTGGCGATTTCAACAAACAGTTGGATGTCGCGCTCATGGGCAAACTTCAACAGAAAATGTTTCAACGGCTCGCTGCCCTGATCGAGCGCCTGTTCGGTGGTGATTTTGCCGGCCTCAAGCGGCGCCCAGGCCTTGGAATAGATTTCTGAAAACACCGGCTGAACGATCAGCAGCGAGAGAAACAAAGAGATGCCGACCAGCACCTGATTTGAAGGCGCCGTCTGGGTTCCAATCGCCTGCCGCAAAAAATGCAACACCAGCGCAATGCGCAGGAACGGCGTAATGCACATAATCACCGCCGGCAATAGCGTCAGCAGAGTGAGCCCGAGGGCAATCTGCATGGGCACGCTCAAAGCGAAGCCATGCCCGCCGGTGGCGTTGATTCCGAAGGCATTGAGGGCAGGCGCCGCGCCCGCAGCAGCGTGCAGCCGCAACGCAAAGAGGCCGAAAGCGCTAGCCCGCAGCAAATATTTCATACAGATTCCGTCGTCTCCGGCTGCAGGAGCGATGCCTTGAACGACTTGATCTCTCCGCAACTCGAGGGCGAAACACCGATGAGGACCAGTTCATCCGCCAATCGCACCAGGTGTAGCGAATGCTGCGCTGTCAATGGCAGCCTTTCGATAACCTGCAGATTGCGAGGCCGGCCGGAGCGCAGCCACAGCGGATTTCGCGCCGCCATACCCTTGCGGCGCAGCAGCCAAATAGCCGCCAGCAGAAGCGCGATGACAAACACTGCCGCGGCAATCTGCTCAACCATGCTCTCTGAATCGTCGCTTCTGCTGGATTTAATTAGGGACGGTTGCGAAAATTCGCCACGCGAACGCACAGCTTGTTGTCTACCGCGAGAAGATCCCCGTCGGCCACCCAAACCCCTCCAATGTTCACCTGGATCGTGTCTCCCGCAGCGCGGTTGATGCGTATCAGGCTGCCGGGTTCCAGATCGAGGATTCTGGAAACCGGCATCGAACCCGCATCGAGCAACGCCTCGATTTCGAGCGGCACATCTGCCAGATCGGCTATTTCCTGCATCCCGGCCTCGCGTTCACGTCTACTGGATCAGGTTCAGCAGATCCTGTGACATCGTGTTGGCGGTCGTGATCACTTTCGAATTCGCGCCATAGCTGCTCTGATACACGATGAGATGAGTGAACTCGGCGCCCATGTCGACGTTTGATGATTCAAGCGATGCGCCCACCACCTGCCCGCGGCCGCCCGATTGCGGAAGACCAATCGCCGGCGTGGCCGTTGCCCCGCTCACGGTGAAGTTGTTGTTACCGGCATTCAACAGCGATCCCGGATTGTTGATTGCCGCGAGCGCAAGCTGTCCCGCTACCACCTGCTGCCCGTTCGAGTACGTTGCCATGATCTGGCCCCCGTTGGCAATGCTGAGCTGCGAAAGCTGCGCCGCCTGCGAGCCGTCCTGTTTCGAAGAGGACAAACTGGAGGTTTGCGCAAATTGCGTCAATGTGCCGTTCCCGCTCGAATCGAACAGGTTCCAGTTAATCGTCATGTTGGCCGCGCCGTCGGCCAGCCCGGTTACATTCAATGCGACCGGCGAGGTGTTGCTCGACGCGAGCGTGCCATCGGTGTTGAAAGTAAGCGTTCCCGGAGAGGCCAGCACCGAGACATTTCCGGTCTTGCCGCCGGTCAGATCGCTCCCGGGTATCGTGACATCATAGCCCCAGCTATTGGGCGCTTTCTGGGTGAAATTGATGGTAAGCGTGTGCATGTTGCCGAGCGAATCGACGATTTGAATGGGCGCCGAAAACGTGTTGGTCGCCCCGGTCGATGCTGCATCCAGATTGATATGTGTAGTGATATTCTGGGTGGCCACCGGCGGTAGAATGCCTCCCGCCTGAAACACCAGGTTGCCCGGAACGCCGGTTGCATTCACTACACCGTTTACCGCCATCCAGCCCTGTACGTTTTCACCGGTTTGCGTTTGCAGCAGCCCGTTTGCATTCAGCGTAAAATCACCATCGCGTGTGAATAACTGCTGGCCGGAGGCGCTTTGGACCACAAAGAAGCCGTCACCCTGTATGGCGGCCGCAAGCGGCTGATTGCTGGCCTGGAGCGCGCCCTGGCTGAAGACCTGTTCCGACAAAGGCGCGCCCACGCCCATGCCGAAACCACCGCTCGCCTGGCCACCCATGTATTCGCTGATCAGATCCTCGAATTGCACGTCGCTGCCTTTAAAGCCGGTCGTGTTCAGATTGGCCAGATTGTTTCCCGTAACGTTGATTGCGTCCGAATCGGCTTGCAACGCGGACAATGCAATGGAAAAAGCGCTAGACATGTTTCTCTCCTATAAGCTCTTTGTGGTTGAGGCAGCCGGCGTTGTGGTGCTATCGGCTACCGAGGGCGGCACCGTCGTGCCCAGGTACTTTTCGGTGACCGCATCCATATCCTGCCGGATGGCCAGGCTTTGCTCGACATTATTGAACTCGGCAAGCTGCGTCACGAATGCCGTTCCGTCGACCGGATTCGTGGGGTCCTGATTCTGCAATTGGGCAACCAGCAGGCTCAGAAACGTATTCGTGTTTCCCAGGCTGTTGGCCGAATTTTGGGTAGCGGCGCCCGCTCCCGCCGCACTCGCATTCGCGCTAGCGGCTGAACTTACCGGCAATGTGGTTCCGATTGATGCCATCTTTAGCTCCTTAATCCCAGCAAGGCCGCAAAGGTTTCGTCTTCATTTGGCGGCTGCTCGCGTTGTTGCCCGTGTTGCTTATTCTGTGGATCGGGCTGTCCACCACCCGAGCCCTGCTGCCGGCTCGAAAAATCCTGCTGCAGATTGGCGCGCGTGTTTGCCGCCTCGAATGAATGCGCCTCGCCGCCTTTGCCGAGCAGCATCTCGGCTTCATAGTGATGCTGTTCGAGCTTTGCCGCCAGCTCCGGGGCATGGTCGCGAAGCGATTGAGCAAGCGCCGGATCGTTGCTATGCACGCTCATTCGCAACTCGCCGGCCTGCTGCATTACGCGAACATTCACGTGTTGATTGGCCGCGCCGTCGATCTGCAGCCGCAGGTCCGTTACCGCGCCTTTGGGCTGCGCCTCGGCGGCATTTTGCGGATTCACATACTCGGTAACCGTCTGCGCGTGCGGCGCATTGAACTGCGTTTGCGAAGCGCTCGCGGGCGCGGCAGAAACGGCCGTTTCAAGGATGGCAGGGCCAGCTTGCCTCTGCTCCGGCGCGCCGTCGCCCGGTTTGCCATCCGAGTTCGATCCCGAAATGCCGCTCTTGGCAATTGCGGGCGCGGAGGTGACCGCAGCAGAAATCTGCGAGCTGTTTTCGGCAACGCCGCTCTGCGCCGGAACAGTCCCGCCCGCGCTGTCGTTTGAAACCGGCGCGTTTGCATTCGAGGTGCCCGCGCTCGCAGCCGGCGCTATAGCCTGAGCCGGCGGCATATCCGGCTGCCGGGTGTTCGCACTCGTCCGGTTATCAGCAGGACCGGGAACCATAGGCACTTGCTCGCCGGATGCGGCATCGAGGCTCAATGCGCTTCCAACCGCGAGCGCTGATTGCTGCCCGGCGGCCGCTTGCGCGCCGGCTTGCTGCCGTATCGCTAATGTAAAGACCGGTTCGGGAACAGTTGAGCCGCTTCGGTGCGTACTGCCGGCAACGGCAGCCTGCGCTTCCGGGATCGCATTGTTTGCGGCCAGCGTGGAGTTTTCGTTTCCTATTTCCGGAGCGTTCGAGACGGAGGCTCCGTTCTCAACAACTGGATTCGCTGCCGGCTCCTGCGCGCGTGCCAGTGCATTCAGATAGGGGATGGGGTCGAGCACCACCTGCAAATTAGTCTGCCCAGCGGTTTGCTGCCCCGCAATTTCTCCTGCACCGAAATTCTGATCATCGGGCGCAGTAGTGACCGGCGCTTCCCCGCTACTAAGCGGTTGCCCCGGAACAACAGAAAATAATCCGAGCAGAAGAGGATCTGCGAACGTTGCTGCTGGCGCTACAGGGGCTGTCGCAGCGGGGTTCTGTTGATCCTCGGAATCTGAACCGGATACGGATTTTCGTGAAGGCAGCGAGCCGAGACAGGTTTTCGTAGCCGAGCTGCCGGCAAGCCCGCTTGCAATCGTTGCTGACAGATCAGAGCTGATCGCCGCAAGCAGATCCGTAAACAGTCCTTCCGACGCTGCTCCAGCGGCGGGTAGCTTAGCCGGTGCGGTGCCGGGCACGGGCAGAGAGGGCGCCGGAGTGCATGCGGCGGCTGCAGGAATCACGCCGCTTCTCTTGCAAAAACAGCGCCAATTGCCGGGAAGCGTTCGAGGACAACAGTTTGCGAATACGATGGCGCGGCCTGACGTCAGGAATTTGACGCACAGAAACGGCGCGACGTCAAAGCTTTGACGAACCGCAAGCTGGCGGCACGGCTATTTTGCTGTTGCGGCGGCATTTTGTAAATGGTATTCCGGTTGCTCCCGCTCTCAGGCGGAAACAACTATGGATCCATTGACGACAGCGGCTGCCAACGGCCTTCAGGCCAGCATGGATTCAATCGACATGCTGGCAAACAACATTGCCAATGCGTCCACGGCCGGCTTCAAAGCGGATCGCGAATTCTACAGCACCTATCTTGCGCCCGAACTCAGCGGCTCGCAAGCAGCGGTTGGAGAGTCACCTGTGGTGCAACGGCAATGGACGGATTTTTCGCAAGGCACGCTGGTGCCGACCAACAACCCGACCGATCTGGCGCTTTCCGGCGCCGGGTTTTTCGTTGTTCGAGGGCCGAATGGGCCGCTCTATACCAGGAACGGCAGCTTCCAAATGACCTCCGGCGGCGTTCTGACCAGCGCCGAAGGATATCCGGTGCTCAGCGGGGGCACTCCGCTACAGGCAAATTCGGGCAGCCCGATTACGGTGCAAAGCAATGGCACGGTCCTGCAGGACGGCAATGTAGTGGGGCAGCTCGACGTTGTCGACTTCAACGATGCGAGCAAGCTGGCGCGCGCCAACGGGCCGTATTTTCAAAACTCCGACCCGGTGGCAAACCCCACGAAGCCTTCGCAGGCCGCGGTCTACCAGGGCAAAGTTGAAAACTCCAATGCCCAGGCGGCCGAGTCGGCAGCGCACCTGGTCGGTTTGCTGCGGCACTACGAGATGTTGCAGCGGGCCCTCCGGCTCGGATCGGAAATGAATCAGCAGGCAATACAGGACGTGGCCCGCGTCGGTTCCTGACCGGCGCCCGCGAAGAGACACAGCAGAGATACAGAAGGAGCAAAGATTTGATACGCGCACTTTATACGGCAGCAAGCGGCATGACCGCGCAGCAGTTAAATGTCGACAACATCGCCAACAACCTGGCCAACGCCAATACCGCCGGATTCAAAATGCGGCGTGCTCAGTTCGAGGATCTTATTTACCAGAACATGCTGCAGCCCGGAACATCTGCCGGCCAGCAGACCACGGTCCCGGTGGGATTGCAATTGGGGTTGGGAACTCGCGCCGCCGGCAACGATATCATTCTGACGCAAGGCAACCTGTCGGGCACGAGCAATCCACTTGATCTGGCGATTCAGGGCAAAGGCTTTTTCCAGATTCTTCTTCCATCGGGCGAGCTCGCCTATACGCGCGCGGGGTCGTTTCAGCTTGATCGTAGCGGCAATCTGGTGACGGCTGACGGCAACCTGTTGCAGCCGCAGATCACCATTCCTGTGAACGCGCAGAACGTCACTGTGGCGCAAGACGGCACGGTCAGTTTCACCGTTCCGGGCCAGGCCGCGGCGCAGAAGGCGGGTCAGATTCAGCTTGCCAATTTTCAGAATCCAGCGGGGTTGAACAGCATCGGAAACTCGCTGTTTACCGAGACCGACGCGAGCGGCAACGCGCAATTGGCCGCGCCCGGCAGCACCGAAGGCGTCGGAACGATTATGCAGGGCTACATTGAGCAATCAAATGTCGATGTAGTCGAAGAATTTGTGAACCTGATTCAGAGCCAGCGCGCGTATGAAGCCAATTCGCGCGTGGTTAAGGCCGCTGACGAGATGTATCAGCAGGTCAACCAATTGGCGCAATGATCCTGCCGCTGTTTTTGGCCGCCGCAATTTCTCGCGGCAACGGCTGCATCGCCATCGAGCACAATCGTATACTTGGGGCGGACCTGCGGCAGGCAGTTCCCGCCTGGAATATTTTGCCGGCGGACGCTGACTTCGGCGCAGCGCCTGTCCCCGGCAACGTACGCGTCTTCGCCCTAGGCGAGTTGAAGCGGATTGCGGCGGAGCATCGCCTCATTGCAGATGTTTCAAACGAAGTCTGTTTCGTCTGGGCTACCAAGCCGCTATCGGATGACGCGCTGGTTGCCGCCATGAAAGCCTCGCTTGCGCCGCGCCCAGTCAAAATCGAAATTCTGGACCGAAGCCGCTGGCCCGCGCCCGCTGGCCCCATCTCATTCCCACGCACCAGCTTCAGCTTGAGCGCCGCCGGGGTTACGCTCTGGCGCGGCTATGTCACGTACGGATCGAATCTGCGCTTCGATATCTGGGTGCGGGCCCGCGTCACGGTCCAAGAAGATCATCTGGTCACAACAGAGAATTTGAATGCCGGGCACACGCTATCGGCCGGGCAGTTCCGCATTGAACCCTATGACGGCCCGCTGACTCGCGAGGAACCGTTCACCGCGGCCGCTGACGTAATCGGGCAAGCCGTCAAATTCGATCTTCCTTCCGGGACCTTGCTGACGCGCCGCTTGCTTGAAGCTCCCCACGACGTGCTGCGCGGCGATACGCTCACGGTGCTCTCGGAAAACGGCCACGCCCATGTTGAGGCGGAATGCATTGCCGAAGAGAGCGGGCGCGCCGGCGATGTCATTACCGTTCACAACGCGCGCACCAGCCGGCGCTTGCACGTCTTAATTCAATCCAAAGGAAAAGCGCTGGTCGTTTCAGGCGATGCGCTGGGGCTCATGACAGAGGAGCAAAACCGATGAAGAAAGTTTTTCTGTTCACAATCCTGATGACCATAGCAGTGCAATTATTAGCCGGTCCCAAAATTCCTTTTCAGAAAGCCCCGCAAAAATCCGCGCTCGATCAATACATTGAAGATGCGCACCGGCACGCCGCGACGGCTGCCCCGCAAAGTCCGGGATCTTTGTGGTCGACGCGTTCCGAATTTTCCGACATTGCGGCCGATGTGCGCGCGCGGCACGTGGATGACATGCTGACCATCGTTGTCAACGAACAGGCCTCGGCTGTCTCGACCGGAACGACCAAGACGCAGCGGCAATCGAGCGCAGCATCTTCGATCAGCTCCGGCGCAATACCGGTCAGCGCCGCCGGAGCCCTGGCGAACCTCTTAAGCACCACCGGAAATCAGCAACTGGACGGCGAAGCAACTACCAGCCGTCAAACAACACTTACGACAACCATCACGGCCCGTGTAACGGACGTTCTCCCGAATGGCTATCTAGTGGTGGAAGGGAGCAAATCGGTGTTAGTGAATTCGGAAAACCAAGTGATCACATTACGCGGCGTGGTGCGCCCGGCCGATCTGTCATCCGGCAACTTCGTGCTTTCCAACAACGTGGCGCAAATGGAACTCAAAATCAACGGCAAAGGCGTCGTGAACGATGCCACTCGCCGCCCCAATTTTCTGTATCGCTTGCTACTCGGGCTGTTGCCCTTTTAATTTCGCAGCTCTATGAATCGCCTTTTTTTTATCGCACCTCTGTTGTTGCTGACCATTTCTGCTCGCGCAGAAGAGACAGGCATTCGTTTGAAAGACCTGGTCACAGTGGAAGGCGTCCGCACGAATCAACTGGTCGGCTACGGGCTCGTCGTCGGCTTAAACGGCACGGGAGACCGGCAGCAGACCTTGTTCTCGGCGCAAAGTCTCACGAATTTGCTACAGCGCATGGGCGTGACCGTTTCGCCGACTCAAATTACGGTGAAGAATACGGCTGCTGTGGTCGTTACGGCCACCTTGCCGGCGTATGCGCAGCCCGGCTCGACACTCGACGTCACGGTGGCAGCGGTGGGCGATGCCACCAACCTGCAAGGCGGCTTGCTGGTTCTCACGACGCTGCGTGCCGTGAACGGGGATATTTTCGCGGTCGCGCAAGGTCCGGTGGTCACGGGAGGATTTGTGGCCGGGCGCGGTGTTGCGAACTCGCAGACAGTCAATCATCCAACAGTAGGGCGCGTGCCGAATGGTGCCACGGTCGAAAAGCAGGCTCCGTCGGTGGCAATCGGGAAGACGATTCACTTGCAGTTGAAGGATGCCGACTTTACCACTGCGGCGCGAATTGCTGATGCTGTCAATCAACATCTCGGCGCCGGGCAACCTATCGCGCATGCCGAAAATTCCGGGCTGGTTAGCGTGGCGCTGCCGCAGAGCGCTGCCGGGGACCCGATCCGGTTCATGTCCGAATTGGAAAAAATCGATGTCAAACCCGATCATCTCGCGCGCGTGGTCGTCAACGAACGCACCGGAACTGTCGTACTGGGCGAAGATGTGCGGATTGCGCCGGTGGCGATTATGCATGGCAACTTGTCCATTTCGATTGAGACCAGCTATAACGTGGCCATGCCTGCCCCGTTGACCTCGGCACAGCCGGTGGTAACGCCGCAAACCACGGTGGCAGTCAAGGACGAAAAATCGCGCAATATCGTACTGCAACAGGGCGCAACGGTAGAGGAGCTGGTGAAAGCATTGAGCAACATCGGCTCGACAACACGCGACATTATTGCGATTCTCGAAAACCTGCGCGTGGCCGGCGCTCTAGACGCCGATTTGGAGGTAATCTAAGCCATGAATTTCGGCGCTATCTCTCCGCTCGGAGTCCTGGCGGGCGGCGCAGCACCTGCTGCCGGGAATTCATCCAAGCTGCATAATGCCGCCCAGCAGTTCGAGGCTTTGGTGATTGGCGAGATGCTGCGGGCGCAACGCGAAGCCGGCTCTGACGGATGGATGGGCAGCGGCGACGATGCAGGCGGCGATTCGGCCATGGATATGGCCGAGAGCCAGCTTTCCACGGCACTCGCTGCGGGTGGCGGGCTCGGCCTGGCGAAGATGATCGAGAAAACGATGGGTCAAGCGGTCACGGCCAGCCGTACGGATTCCACCGCTTCCATCAAAGGACCGGCGTAGCCATCCAGGGCCTGGGCAGGACTTTGCTCGATGTATGCCGCGGCTGAGTCTGTTTGCCGGCGCTCCGCCTCAGCTACTTTGTACCAGCCTTCGAGCAAGCGCCGCAGAAGATTCTGTACTTCATCCAACGGCTGCACTGCCTTTTTGAGGTGCGCCTCTTGCAATCTGCGAAGCATGTATTGGTACAGCCGGTTCAAATTACGGGGAATATCGCTGTTCACGCCAGGGTTCAGGCTGGCCATGAGTTCCATTAAGATGGCGCTGGCCTTTGAGATCGCGCGGGCGCGCCCCCAAATGTCGCCCGACTCGAGACATGCTTTGGCATCCGCGGTGCGGGCTATGGCTGCTTCGTACATCGCCACGACCAATTGCACCGGGCTGCTACCCACCACGCCATTGTCGACGTATGCTCTGTATGGATCACGCAACAAAGTACTACCGCCTCCGAAGAGTTATCGGGGACCGGCGCGCCTTTTTCTAGCGCATTTTTCGGGGCTGGTGAGGACAAAGCGCACAGGCCGTTTTGCAGGCCGCTGTGCGCGCTTAACAAAGCGCACAGGCCGTTTTGCAGGCCGTTGTGCGCCTTTAACGAAACCCACAGGCCGTTTTGCAGGCCGTTGTGCGCGCTTAACAAAGCGCAC
>JAJPJN010000041.1 GCA_021324185.1 Terriglobia bacterium
AGATCGATGCCGTTGAAGAGAATCTCCATGTCTTCGAGCGAATCGATCGCCACACCGCATTTCCCTACTTCGCCCTCGCTGGCGGGATGGTCAGAGTCGTAACCCATCAACGTCGGCAAATCGAACGCAACCGACAATCCGCTGCCACCATGCTCTAACAGGTATTTGTAGCGGCGGTTCGTCTCCTCGGGGGAGGCAAAGCCCGAGAATTGCCGCATGGTAAAAAGCTTGCCGCGATAGCCGGTGGAGTGAATGCCGCGCGTGAATGGCGGCTGGCCGGGGTAGCCGAGGTACTGCTCATATTCCCAATCTTCGGGAAGATCGGCTTGCGTGTACAGCCGCCGAATCGGCATTCCCGAAACTGTGGTGAAACGCGCGCGCCCGTGCTCGTCGAGGTTGATCCCGGTTGGTGTGCCGATCGGTTTCTCGGGTGATTTTTCGAGCGCTGGCAGCAGCGTTTCTTCAGCCCAACGCTTCTCTGATTCAGAAGGGTGCCGCTTTTCGACTATATCGGAAATGGGAGATTCGCCTACCGAACCCCCGATTTTTGAGCGCCGCTTCTCCGCCATCGCACGCCTGCTGCCTACAAGTCGATCATAGGAGAGGGGCAGAACCGGAGCAAGCCTCTGCGGCGACCGCTTGGTCGGTCAATGGCGTGACTTACGCGCGAGCTCCCACGCCTTCGCATACTTCCACGACACGTAAACGGCGTGGTAGAGGTGCAGCAAAAATCCTTCGTGGCCGTCGAGAAATCCCAGCCGGAAAAAATAGTTGTAGATGAATGTGAGCGCTGGACGGACAACGATGTTAAGCGGATTGAATCCGCGGTACCCCTTCTCAACCGCGACCACAGCACCAGATGACGAATAACTGTTCATGTGCTCGATATAGCCGCGCAGCGTCGGGTAGGCATTATGCACGAGCGCATGCTTCAGCCTGCCGGTCGGGCCGTTCACCTTGATCGTGGGATGCGCTCCGTATTCTTCAAACCTGCCCGCGCCACGACGGATGAGCCGCAGCTTGGGATCGGGATAAAAGCCCCCGTGTTTAATCCAGCGTCCCAGGAAAAAGTTCTTGCGCGGGATGAAAAATCCAACCGCGTGCCCTGAAGCATTGATCTCCTGGCCAAGCTCTGCCGCTAGTTGCGGTTCCAATGCCTCATCCGCATCCAGTTGCAACACCCAATCGCCGGTCGCCTTCTCTATCGCGGAATTCTTTTGCCCGGCAAATCCCTTCCACGGCTCGCTGACAACCTTCGCGCCGAAAGAACGTGCAATTTCAAGCGTACGGTCGGTCGAGCCGGAATCGACGACGATGATTTCGCCCTCGCCGTCGCGCACCAGCGGCATCACACTTTCAAGCGTGGCTGGCAGATTGGCTTCTTCATTGAGAGTAATCAGGACGATGGAGATCTTCACGCCAGATGAATATACCGCGACGTGAAGCTTTCGCCCGACTTTCTAACCTGGATTAACGAACTCGACTGAGAAGCATCAGCGCGGAGTGCGCAACTCCGCGCTGAGCTCAGGTTATTGTTGCCCGCCAGATGCAGACGCCATGGCGCCCCCGGCCGCATTCTTGGTCAGGCGTGTGAGCTTGCCGACCTTCGGCTCGGCATAGGTAAGCGTTATCCCCGCCTCGCCCAGGCAAAGCGCCGAGACGTATCGTCCTTCGCTCGACGCCGCAAGCTCCAGTTTCATGCCCTCGCCCGGCTTTGCGTCCGAAATCGCCTCGGCGATCACCACACCGCTCCACTCACTGTCGAGGGAGCGCACCGTGAGCATGGTGTTCGATGTGTCCTCGTCTGTGGTGGTGAATTCGTAATCACCGGGGGCAAGCGACAGCATTCCCCAGTGCGTGGCAGTTGTGAGTTTGAACTTTCCGTGCACAACCTCTGCGTTTGCCGCAAACGAGGACATGCTGACAATACAGATTGCAAGGACCGTAGCGCGAACTGCGAAATACTTACCATTCGCTTTCATATCGTCTCCTGTTGAGCTGGAAAGACACTGCGGCGCAGGCGCGAAACGCGCAAAGCCGAAGGTCTTCAGTTGTCGGGATTGACTACGAGGTCCGGACGGAACTATTTGCCCAACCCTGGGCTGAGGTCGAACTTCTGAGTTCGTCTTCCTCGCCACGCAGGTTGCTGGAAGACACAATCAGTTTGTCAGGAGCAACCACGAGAGTCCAATTGAAAAAATCTATCGACGATATGAAGTGGAAACGCGGTACGGAAGTAATTCGAGGAAATCTGTACTCCAGAGATTTGTCTAGGGCGGTTGCGGATTTCAACTTACCCGATTGTCAAATTCTTCAATTACGAAATCCTGAAATGACTCAACTATGACGCAACGCCCGCCCCCGGCCCCGGCACGGGCTGATGCGCAGCGGCTGTGGCGGCCGCGGCTTCATTCAGAATCCGGTGATGGATGGTGAACAGCGCCAGCTCCAGGCGATCCGAAACGCCGATTTTGTCATAGACATTGCGAAGATAATTCTTGATGACCTGCTCGGTGGTCCCCAGCTGTGAAGCGATCTCTTTATTCTTGTACCCCTGAACTATCAATGCCACGATGCGAAGCTCTTTCGCGGTCAGGCGATCCCGCACACGCAAGCCGACCATATCGTTTTCAGTGAGCTCGCTGGGCACTGCGATGTCCTGGATCCAGGTCTCGCCTCGTGCGACTTTGCGCACGCAATCGACCAATGCAGAGCTCGTCACGTTTCGATAAACGACACCATGCGCTCCGGCGCCCATGTATTTCTGCGCGCTCTCGCCGGTGTCACCCAAAACCACTACGCGCGTGCGCACCTTGTTGGCGGCCTGGATCACGGCATTGAAGTCATTGTGAAAACCGCCAGCCACAACAAGAACTGCGGCGCGGAATTTATCGAGCGCCATGAACATCTGCTCGGAGGTCTGCGCCTGCGCCACGATGCGCATCTCGTCTTCAACCGCCAGCACCTTGGCGATTCCCGCGCGGAAGATAGCCTGGTTATCGGCCAGAATCAGTTTCAGCATTGCGTCAGCACCTCGCTATGAGCGGCGAACGAAATCGTAGGAATCGATCACGCAGGCCACGCCACGCGCCTCCGTGGAATTAACACCGCCGGTGG
>JAJPJN010000168.1 GCA_021324185.1 Terriglobia bacterium
TTCTAGTCTAATGGTGCTTCCCGGGCAGGCTCGGATGGCTGGCACGTGCTGCTCGTTGAGGCTGCGCGGTGGCTTCAGCTGACTCTCGCCGAGGCTGTCCCAAAGCTCCGAAGTGCCGTAGTCGGCGACTGCGCAAAATCGCCAGTCCCCGCGCCGCACGCGGGAAAAATGCCTCCCCCGGCGCGAGCGAATCCGTCGAAATCCTACAAAAAAGATGCGTCGAAAGCGCGGGGAATAAGCGAGCCCAGGCGCACCGTATCCGATTGCCCGCGGAGATTGGCCATCACCAGTTCCACGTCTCCACAGAACTCCCAAAGGATCTGCCGGCACGCCCCGCACGGCGGCGTGAGGATGTCGGTGTCGGCCACGACAGCCACCCGCGTGAACTTTCGCGCCCCTTCGGAGATGGCCTTGAAGATCGCCACCCGCTCGGCGCAAAGCGAAAGCCCGTAAGTGGCGTTCTCCACGTTGCATCCCGTAAATATGCGCCCGTGCTCGTCCTCAATCGCCGCACCCACTTTGAAATTCGAAAAGGGCGCATGGGCGCGGTTGCGAACGGCGGTGGCGGCATCTATGAGTTGCTCAGCACTAATTTGATTCACAGCGCCTCAGATCCTTGACGCTCAGGCACCACGGGCCGTAACCGCGCTTGCGCGCCATGGGATCGTCTTCTAACTGAAACAACACGTCCAGCTTCGCGCCTGGCTCCAGCCAATCCGCGCGATCCGCGAAATTCCAAGCCTTGCAGAACAGTAATCGCCCATTGTGGCGCAAGGGAACGCTGAGATGCTTGCCGCTGCCCAGGGCCTTCGCCGGACCGGCCACCTCGCAGCCTCGCGCCAGGAAAACAGGAGCAGGGTTGCCGAACCCAAACGGTCCCAGAGACATGAGCTGCTGCACGCAGGTTTCAGTCACTTCGGTGAAGGTGGCCTCTGCATCCACCGAGTACGTAGGTCGCAAATCGTCTTCGCTCAATCGCTCGCGCGCCCACGCGGCAAAACGATGTCGGAAGTCCGCCAGACGATCGGCCCGCAACGTCAATCCCGCGGCCTGACGATGTCCGCCAAATTTGCGGAACAGCTCCGGCATGGCTTCCAACGCTTCAAGCAGATGAAAACCCGGAACGCTTCGTCCTGAGCCGGACAGCCAGGGTCCGTCGTCGCGGCCTTCGGTTGTCGAATCGCTCAACACAAATACAGGGCGGCTGAAGCGCTCCACCAGCCGGCTCGCCACGATTCCGAGCACACCGAGGTGCCAGGCATCCCCTGCAAAGACCATCGCACGCGCCGAATAATCGAACTCGCATTCTTCGCATTGCTTCAGAATCGCTTCGACAATCGCGGCCTCAGTCTGCTGCCTTTCACGGTTTAACGCGTCCAGCTGCCCGGCGAGCTCTCGGGCTCGGGATGCATCTTCGGTCAGGAAGATCTCCACCACGTCTCGTGCACTCGCCATGCGCCCGGCTGCGTTAATTCGGGGCGCGATGCGAAACGCGACCTGGTGGGCTGTCGGAACCTCGCCTTCGCCGAAACCAGCGACCGCCAGCAATGCACGCAACCCGATATTCCGCACATTACTGAGCCCCGTCAAGCCGCGCCGCACCAGGACGCGATTCTCATCCACCAGCGGCACAATGTCCGCCACCGTGGCAATCGCCACCGGCTTCAGAAAGGAATCGAGCAAAGCGTTCTGCCGCGCTTCCGGCAACCCGCTCTGCTGCAAAAGCGCCTGCACCAGCTTGAACGTCACGCCTGCGCCACACAAATGCTTGTTGGGATAGTTGCAATCCGGCCGATTCGGGTTCAGCACCGCGATACCGGGCGGCAACTCCGCTTCGGGCAGATGATGATCCGTGACGATGACATCGATGCCCAGCTCTCGGGCATGAGCCACCACGGCTTGCGCGCGAATGCCGGTGTCAACGCTAATAACCAGCCGGACGCCCAATTCCGATGCACGCTCAATCGCCTCCGTCCGCATACCGTAGCCGTCGGTCAGACGATGAGGAATGTGGAAATCGGCGAGCCCGCCGAGAAGCTCAATCGCCTTCTTCAGAATGACGATTGACGACGTTCCATCCACGTCGTAGTCGCCATATATGAGGATTTTCTCGCGTGATGAGATCGCGGCCTGCAGTCGCGCGATTGCACGATCCATGTCGCGCAACAGAAACGGATCATGCAGCGCTCCCAGCTCTGGAAACAGGAATTCCTGGGCTGCCGCCGGTTCCTTGAGATCGCGATTGGCCAGCACTGCGGCCGGCAATCTTTGCAAACCGAGCGCCGCGCGAAGACGTTCTATCGAGTCCTCAGTCGTATTCGGGAGCAGCCAGCGCGCAGTAGGTCTGACCCAGCGGGGAACCTGACCCGCGCCGGCGGTCGAGGCCTGATCGATTAGCAAAGCTGAGCCAAAGCGGGGCGTCGCTGGGCCATTGTTAAGGATGATGTCATTAGTTCTGCGAGAAGTACCCGTCGAACCCGTCTTCTGCCTCTTCCTGTTGCTGTTCCTCAGCAGCTTCGAGATCCGCGAGGATGTCTGTCAGCGATTCATACCACTCGGTGTGCTTCTCAAAGACATACGTCTTTCCTTCGAGGGTGAAGGACAA
>JAJPJN010000155.1 GCA_021324185.1 Terriglobia bacterium
GTAAGGAAACGGTGATGGATTGCGAGTTGCCTATAAGTCCGCTCATAAAGTCGGTCGAATAACTGCCGGGCGATTTTTACACTGGCTGAATAGGTCACAGGCCACCCAGGAGGGGAAGCTGGTAGGGCGGCAGTTCCCTACAGGAACTAAGTCATGACACGGCGTGGATACGGGAGCTGGTCCTGGTGGAGGCCTGCTGACGTAGCTGCCATATCCGTTAAATAGTGTGGCGAATGCTGAGGTATGCCCATTGGACGTCCTACGAAACCGCTCAATGTCACCCGAGGAGAAGGAAGCTGATCATGCTGGTGGGTCGTCCCAAACGGCACAGGCGATGGCCCGCGAGCGCGTGTCTTGCTTGGCTGCGATGACGGCTTGAACAACGGGCCGTCGCGGGAAAAGTACGGATCGTCGGCGCGACCGTGTGCAAGTGGCGTGATGCTTTCGCGTGAGGCGCCTGCAGGACAATGCGCGCCAATAGTTTGGTTCTATGACAGAACTTCAGATCGCAACCGGACCGCTCAACGGATGACTTTGTACTTCTTCAGTATCTCGACAGTCTTCTCGATGGGCAGCGCTTCGACGGTGTGTCCGTTTCCAGTAATTGTCACGGCACGAAAGAGTGAGTTGTAGATTGCCTCTTCAGTAGCTTCGATTACGGCTAGAAAAAGCGGAGACATCGACTCATTGCCCAGCACTTCGATGTGCCGCGTTGCGGCTCTGTCACCCGCCTGGATACGTACCTGGGGCGCAGTTGAGAAAGCGATTGCATAGTCGCCGCTGCCGTTTGACGCGGCGCTGCCGGTGCGAGCCAGCCCGAACATCGCTCTTGCAGCAAGCCGCTTCAGGTTACGCGCATCCAGCGGTGCATCCGTTGCGACGATGATCATGCAGGAGCCGTCTGCATGATCATTGCCTGTACCGGACTGCTGAAGCTCGCGTCTCAAGTAATACTGTCCTAATTCACGGCCGACGGGCGCGCCTGCAATGTTCAGGATTCCGCCAAAGTTCGTTTGCACAAGCACGCCCACCGTGTATCCGCCCAGGTTGGGGGGAAGATGCCGCGACGACGTACCAATTCCTCCTTTCCAGCCAAAAGCGACTGTGCCCGTGCCTGCGCCCACAGCGCCTTCGTCTACGGGACCGGTATTCGCATTGTGGGTGGCGGCGAAAACGTCTTCGGGCGTAATGTGCCTTCCGCGGATATCGTTCAGGTAACCATCATTCGTCTCTCCGACGATGGGATTGATAGACCGCACATCTTTGTTGTCCGGCAGCGTGAGCATATAACTGATGAGCGCGTCGGCGACGCGCGGCACGCTCAGAGTGGATGTAAGCAGAATGGGAGTTTCGATTTCTCCCAGTTCCTCCACTTGCGTAGAACCCGCCAGTTTTCCAAACGCGTTTCCTACAAAGACTGCGCCAGGCACTTTCTCCTGATAGAGATTGCCGGAATGCGGCAAAATGGCCGTCACGCCGGTTCGGATGTTCTCTCCGCGAATGATTGCGGTTTGTCCGACTTTAACGCCCGCGACATCGGTGATTGCATTGAGATGCCCCACGGGCAGAATGCCGACCTTCAGGCCAAGATCTGAAGCTCGGGGACGTGCGCTGGTGGTTCTGTCCTGACTGAAACTGTTTGCCACCGCCAGCGCTAACGATAGCAGGAGCAGCTTTGCCACACTTTCGGCCATGCTTTTTAATTTATGCTGCTCCACCAAGGCGCGTGCTCGTTAGGGCGGCCAGGCTTACTTAGGGCCGATTTCGGATCTGGTGAGATCCGTGGTTTAGCGCGCTGTATGCGCCGGGTGCGCGAGCGCGAGAGTTTGCGAGCCCGCGCTGAGCTGGTTCAGATGGTAATCGGAAAAGTGTTCTTCTTCTCTTGTGCGATAACCATAAAGGCCGAGAACACTGGCGTTCACTGACTCCGTGAACGATTTAGGAAGCCACACGTTGCCGACCGGCGCCTGATCCAATTCGAATTTCGTACCCGGCTTTACTTGCGCCACAAACAAACCAAATTCAACCGGGCTGATGACTTCCGCTTCTACTTTCACCCAGTGATATTCGGACTTCTCAATCCAAAGCCTGCCGCGCATACCGGTGAGGACGCGGGCACGGGCGACAGGGGGCTGATAGTCGGGGCGCGGCGATGCATCCAGCACATAACATTCGACGCCTTCCAGTGTCTCTTCCCCGACTAGTTTGAAGTCGAATGCTTCGGCCATCTGCTGCATCAGCAGATGCTCTTCGGCGCGGCTGTTTTGATATTTGCCGATCCGCGCGCGCCGTTGTTCCGGTGTCTCATGCTGGCGGCGAAGCGTTTCACGCTCGAGCTTTGCGTTCTCCTGGGCAGCCTGAGCCGGGCTCAACGGTGTGTTGTTGATCGCGATCAGGCGGTGGTACGGCGAACCATCAATCATCAGCACTTCATAGCTCTTCGATTGCTGCGCATGAACCGATCCTGCGCTATCCACCTTGCTCTTCAGATCGATTTCCTGATAAGCAAATTCCGGCTGTGATTTCCAATCGTTTGTGTTCGTGACAACCGATCGCCGGATAATTTCGGCAACTGCAGGAGTCGAAGTATCGTGAGCTGCCGCAAGAGCCAGCACGCCAGCCCCTAAGCTTGACGCCAGAATCAACTTCGTTCGCAGCCTCAGAACCATGTGCGTGAATCCCTGCCGAGGCTTGTGCAAGCTATGTTCCACTTCGTAAGCCACTGAAAGTCTAGGGGATTACGCAAAGGTGTTCGCGAACCATCCCCGAGAACTTACCGGGCATTCAGCAATTCTTACGCGGATAGGCGTCCGGGTCGCGCTCTTCGGCTGGAGCATCGCTGCACTCCAGATCTTTCTCGATGGCGACTTTCAAGGGCTTTCCATTCGCAGGCAACTCAAAGTAAATGCCAATCGTGTCAGTACTGGCCCAGGCTTGAATTTCGCTGGCGGGAACAGCCACGCGAATGACGCCGCTTTTGAATTCCGCCGCCGGTGAGTTTGTGGATGCGCTTTCGAGAATATATGCCAGCCGCGCATCGCCAGGGAAATCTACTTGTTCGAGGAGCGAGGTTCCGTTACTGAGTGCTTCCACTTCACGCCGGTTGACGCGCAGACGAAGGCGGTTCTCGCGAAAACGGAGCTTCATCTAAATCGAGTTTACCCGCCAGTCGCCGGAGTAAATATTGACCCGGCCTTCGCGAACAAATCCGAGTAGCGTCATTCCGTGTTCGCGCGCCGTTTCAATGGCGAGGCTGGAGGGCCCACCCACTGTGGCGAGGATGGGCGCCCCCGCCATGGCAGCCTTCTGCACCAGTTCGAAGCTGCTGCGGCTGCTCAGAAACAAAATGCTGCCGGATAATGGGACACTCCCTTCGAGCAGCGCCCAGCCAAGCAGCTTATCCAGCGCGTTGTGCCGCCCGATGTCTTCGAATAGCTTTTCAATTTCTCCATCCGCCCGGGCAAGCGCGGCGGCATGTAATCCGCCAGTTTGTGCAAATCCGGATTGGCAAGCGCTGAGTTGTTCGGGAAGGCGCTCGATTGCCGCTGTACTGATTTGAAGTGAATCCGGCGAATACTCCGGCAGTTCTTCGGTAAGAGCCTCACGACTGCGCTTGCCGCAAATGCCGCAACTCGCGTTTACAAACGTATTCCGGCCCAAGCGCCAAGCTGCCACATCCACGTCGGGAGCCAGCACGGCGACCACTTCATTTGCAGGCTCGGCTCCTATGGTTCTGATTTCTGCGATATCACCGGGCCGGCGGACGATGCCTTCTGAAAGTAGAAAACCCGCAGTAAGCTCCCGGTCATTACCCGGAGTGCGCATCGTGATCGCGAGATTTTCCGTCTGCCGCGCCTGCTTCAGCAAATAAGAGATGTGAATACTCAGCGGCTCTTCCGCTGCAACAGTATCGATGATGCGCTCCACGCGATGCTGCGCGACACGTTTGACATCGAAGCGCCGGATCAGCCGGGAACACGTATCGCTCATTGCGTGTAGATCCAGCTTACTTCTTGCGCTATATGTTGTTCGAGAGTGCGCATGGGAACCACATCTTTGAGTCATGTGGAACTGCTGCTGCTCGCGTTGTTGGTGATTGTTGCGGCACTCGCAGTGCTGGCCAAGCGGGTGGCCATCCCATATCCGATTGTCATGGTTATCGGCGGGCTGGCGTTCAGCCTTGTTCCGGGCTTGCCACACGTCTCACTCGATCCGAATATAGTTTTCTTCGTTGTCCTTCCGCCGCTGATTTTCTCAGCAGCCTTTCATATCTCATGGCGCGAATTTCGTAACAACTTGGTGGCGATCTTTATGCTCGCTTTCGGGCTGGTCGGGTTCACGGTTTACGCCGTAGCAGCGTTTTCGCGCTGGGCATTGCCGGGCTTCGATTGGAAGCTGGGGCTGGTGTTGGGCTCTATCGTCGCGCCCACAGATCCGCTTTCGGCCACTTCTACAGCGCGCCGCCTCGGCATCCCGCGAAAGATTACTGACCTGGTGGAAGCGGAAAGTCTGGTGAATGACGGAAGCGGCCTCGTTGCGCTGAAATTCACCGCCGCACTTGTGGTGACCGGATACACGCCATCGTTCCTGATGGGCGCTGCCGATCTGGTCTACTTAGTCGCCGCAGCCGTAATTATCGGGCTCATTTGTGGCGTGGTGGTGCATATTCTTCAGGAACACATCAGTGACGCCCCAATCGAAATCACCGTCAGCTTAATCACCCCGTACATCGCCTATCTGTGTGCGGAGGCCGCGCAATGCTCTGGAATTCTGGCGACGCTGGCGTGCGGTCTGTATCTCGGCCGGCGCAGCTCGGGTTTCTTTTCGCTGCATGCGCGGATTGAATCGCGCGCCGTTTGGAGAACTCTGGACTTCATATTGAACGGCGTTGTTTTTCTTTTATTGGGTTTGCAGTTGCCCACTATTCTCGCCGATATCCGCGGCATGAGTCTGGCCGGTCTGATCCAGAAAGCTGCACTCTTCAGCCTGGCGGTGATTCTGATCCGCCTCATCTGGGTCTACCCGGGAGCGTGGATCTCGGGAATCATCCGAAAAAAATTGCGTCTCAACCAGCGCGCCACTTTTTCAAAGAGCGAGTTATTCGTGGTCGGCTGGTCAGGCATGCGTGGCGTTCTCAGTCTGGCGGCGGCGATCTCTCTGCCCGAGGCTTTACACAGCGGCGCGCGTTTCCCGCAGCGGAATGTCATTATCTTTCTCACGTTCTGCACCATCTTTGCCACGCTTGTGCTGCAGGGGCTCAGCTTGCCCGCGATTATCCGGCGGCTACGGCTTGGCGGGCTGGAAGGCGTCGAGGAAGAAGAGCAGCTTGCGCGCCGCGAAATGATTCAGGCCGCACTCGAGGAATTGGGTCGCATGAAAGCGGAAAACGGCGGAGAACTGACGGAACCGGAGCAACAGCTTGAACGGTATTACCGGCGCCGCCTCGCGATGTTGAAGGTTTATCCGGCTGAAAAGCGCGGGACAGCCGAACAGCCGAGCGGCGAATACGAATCGGTGGGAAAGCGCCTGCGCGCCGTTGAACGCGCGGTCGCACTCAAGCTGCGTGACGAGAGCAAGATACATGATGAAGTGCTGCGGTCTTTAGAGCGGGAACTCGATTTTCTGGACGCCCGGTTTGCTGAAAAGGAGTAGCGCACCCCGGCTCGCTGCCTGTAAGCTTCTTAATCATTTTGGGGTAACCACGAGGCAGTTCGTCGGTCAAATACTATAGGAGGCTCTGGTGAACAATCTTCAAAAAGCCGCACTTATTGGAATTGCCTTGTCACTATTACTGCTGGCTGCCTGCGGTGGCGGCGCATACTACGCAAGTGTTACCTACGGTCCGCCCGCTCCACTCGTGGAAGGACCCATCGGGGTGGCGCCCGGTCCGGGTTACATCTGGACTCCGGGCTTCTACGTTTGGGAGGGCAATACCTGGGTTTGGCGGCACGGCGAATGGCGGCGCCCGCCGCACCCGGATGTAGACAGATGGGTAGCGCCGCACTACGAGCGGGAAGGTGACCGGTACCGGTACCATCCGGGTGGCTGGGAGCACGGCGGCCGCTTCCATCATTAGTTAGGAGTGGCGCCGGCCGCATTACGTGCCGCGCCTAATGCGCGCTTTCGTTAGAGACGGCCCAAGCGTCCGGCCTGATAGTCTTCGACAGCTTGACGCAGTTCAGCTTGGGTGTTCATCACGAAGGGTCCGTAGCTGGCCACGGGCTCGTGAATCGGCTCGCCGCTCAGGACCAGCACTAGCGATTCGGCCTTGGCTTCGATGGCAACCGTTTCGCCGGAAGGGCTGAGCGGTGCAATTTGAGCCGCTCCCTTGAGAGTCGCGGACCCGTTCACGGCAATTTCGCCTCGTAGCAGCACGAGGGCGGAATTCTGTCCGGCCGGTAAGTGCAATTCAGCTTTCCCGCCGGGTTCCAGGCGGACGTCGAAGACATTCACAGGTGTGAAGGTCTTTGCGGGGCCCTCAACGCCATTCAGTTCGCCGGCGATGATGCGGGCATAGGCTCCGGCGCCGAACTCTACGCGCGGAATCTCCGCATTCAGGATGCCTTGATAGCGCGGTTTGGACATCTTTTGAGCTGCTGGGAGGTTGACCCAGAGCTGCACCATTTCAAAATCACCGCCTCGCGCGGTGAAGTCTTTGCCGTGCTTCTCCTCATGCACAACGCCGGAGGCGGCCGTCATCCACTGAACGTCGCCGGGATGGATAGTGCCCGAATTCCCTCCCGAATCGCGATGATCGACGCTGCCCTGATAGGCAATCGTGACCGTCTCAAAACCGCGATGCGGATGCTGCTCCACGCCACGAGGCCGGCTGGAAGGTTCGAATCGAACCGGACCGGCATAATCCAGCATCAAAAACGGGCTCAGCTCACGTACGCCCGCTGACGGAAATACGGTTCGTACCGGAAAGCCGTCTCCCACCCAGTGCGACGATGCCGCACCGTAAACACCCAATACCTTTTTTTGTTCTGACATTGCTTATCTCCTTTTCTTCTTTTCTTCAGCGAGTGCCTCCGCATACAGCGCATCGGCCTCGTGGCCCAGCTTTCGCAGCAGGGCTCCCAGCGTATTCCGCTCCTGTTTGCTCAGCCGGGAGAAAACGCGCTCCATGTCGCGCTCGTGCTCGGCAAATACTTTGCGAATCAAGCTTCTTCCTTCCCCGGTCAGATGGACAACGCGCGCGCGGCGATCGCTGGCGTCGGGCTCGCGTTCTACCAGCCCGCTCCTTTCCAGCCGATCGACAGCCGCGGTCATCGAACCGCTGCTGAGCAGAACCTTCTTTCCGAGAGTGTTAACCGGCAGAGGGCCTTTGTGAAAAATCGCTTCCAGAACCCCAAAATCGCTTAGACCCAGCCCAGTGCACTCCACGCTCCGCCGGGCGTGCGCTTCCACCGCTTTGCTGGCTTTCCAGAGCAGCAGCCACAGGTGAACGCCACTACCGTTTGCGTCATTTTCGTTCTGCATTGGCATTCTCTTGATATAGAGATGCTTGATATCAATGAAAGATTCAAAGTGGAGGAACTGTAGAGGCAGCAGCCGAACGAGGATACCGAATCCCATTGCGATAATCAGGAACGATGCCCGTAATTTCCGCAGCGGCCAGCCGGCTTGCTGCCATCCCGAATCTGTCGGTGCTGGTGCATGCACCGCTTTCGGATTACACACGTTTTCGAATTGGAGGGCCAGCCGCCGTGCTGTGCGACACCTCAGACGTTCAGGCATTCCAAAGCGCGCTGCAGGCGACCAAATCACTGGCCCTGCCGAAAATGGTGATTGGCGGGGGAACGAACCTGATCGTGTCCGATGCCGGTTTTGACGGCATCGTGCTGCGCTTTACCGGATCGAAGATCGCGCGCGAGAAGTCAACACTCACCGTAGAGGCCGGCGCGGTTTTGCAGGACGTGGTTGATTACAGCATCGCGCACGGGCTGAAAGGAATGGAAACCCTGACGGGCATTCCTGGCTATCTCGGTGGCGCGGTGTATGGCAACGCCGGGGCTTATGGCCACTCGATGCAGGAACTGGTGCAGCGCGTCTGGTTTACTGACGGCGACCGCGTGGAAGAATTCGACAATCCGGCGTGCCAGTTTCACTATCGGGAAAGCATTTTTAAAGACCAGAAGGATTGGATCATTCTCTCGACGGAGCTGCGTTTCCAGGAGGGAAACCCAGCCGAACTCAGCAAAACCGCAGCCGATATCCGCACTATCCGCGATGCCAAGTACCCGCCCACGATGCGATGCGCGGGCAGCATTTTCAAGAACGTCTTTTTCGCCGAGTTGCCCGGAGCGGTGCAAAGCGAAGTGCCGGCAAAAGTTGTCAGGGAGGGCAAGGTCCCTTCGGCGTGGTTCCTGGAGCAGGCCGGCGCGAAAGGAATGCAACGCGGCGATATCAAAGTGGCGGATTATCATGCCAACCTGATTTACAACGATGGCGAAGGCACCGCGGCGGATTTGGTCGCAATCATTGAAGAGCTGAAGAAGCGGGTGCGGGAACGCTTCGGATTCGAGTTGGAAGAAGAGGTCCAGTTCGTCGGTTTTGAATACAGCGTGGAGCCTGCTTAATGAGAAAACACTTTCTGTTCTTGATTGCGGCGGTGGCTGTATTGATATCGGGCACGCTGATGAGATCGCAGGACAGCATCACCTTGCTGCTCATAAACGGCAAATTCTGGACCGTGAATCCGCAGCAGAAAGAGGTGCAGGCGGTTGCCCTTCGCGGAAACCGCATTGCCGCGGTGGGTACGACGGCGGAAATCATGAAGCTGAAGTCTGCCGGAACTGCGGTGCTGGATCTCGAAGGCAGACGGGTCCTGCCGGGATTTGACGATTCGCATGTGCATTTTGTGCAGGGCGGCTCGGCACTTGCGGGCCCGCAGCTTCGCTACACGAAAAGCCAGCAGGAATTTCGCGATACGCTCGCGGAATATGCCAGCCACAAGCCCGCCGGAACGTGGATCACGCGTGGCGAATGGGATCACGAGAACTGGTCGCCTGCGGTTTTGCCCACGCACGATCTGATCGATCCGGTGACAAAAGACTGGCCGGTGTATGTGGAGCGCCTCGACGGGCATATGGGCCTGGCGAATTCGGTGGCGATGAAGCTGGCGGGCGTGGATAAGAACACTAAAGATGTTCCCGGCGGCGTGATTGTGCGGGATGCACAGGGCAATCCGACCGGCATCTTTAAGGACGCCGCACAGGGGCTGATTGAGCGCGTTATTCCCGAGCCTTCGGAACAAGAGATCGTGGACGCGATTCGGGCCGCGCAGACTTATGCGAATGCGCAGGGAGTAACGAGCGTGCAGGATATGACGGTTTCGCCCGCAACTGTGCGCGTCTATCAGAAAATGATGCACCGGGGCATGCTGCGCGTGCGCATTGCCGCCGACGAGTTGATGACGCACTGGCAGCTTCAGGCAAACGCCGGAGTTGCAGCCGATTTCGGCAATGAGTATCTGCATATCGGCGGAGTGAAGAGCTTTGCAGATGGCTCGCTTGGATCGACCACGGCGCTGATGTTCGCGCCTTACCTGGACGCGCCAAACACCAGCGGCATCACGAGCGCAGAGCTTTCAAACCCGGAGCAGATGTGGCGAAACCTGGAAGGAGCCGATGCCGCCGGACTTCAAATTGCGACGCATGCCATCGGCGACAAAGCGAATGACATCGTTCTGGGATTTTATGAACGCCTGGAACGCGAGCATGGAGCGCGTGACCGGCGCCTGCGAATCGAGCACACACAACATTTGTTACCAGCCGACATTCCGCGCTTTGGGCGCGATCACGTCATTGCTTCCATGCAGCCATATCACTGCATTGACGACGGCCGCTGGGCAGAGAAACGCATCGGGCCGGAGCGGGCGAAAACGACCTATGCGTTCCGGTCACTATTGGATTCTGGCGCCACGCTCGCATTTGGATCCGATTGGCCTGTGGCGCCGATGAGCCCGCTTATGGGCATCTACGGAGCGGTTACCCGGCGAACGCTCGATGGCAAGCACCCCAACGGGTGGGTGCCGGAACAGAAGATCACCGTCGAAGAAGCAGTGCGCGCCTACACAATGGGCGCTGCGTATGCGAGCTTTGACGAAAAGATCAAGGGGTCTACCGAGCCCGGGAAACTGGCGGATTTTGTCGTGCTGTCGGACGACATCTTTGAGATTGATCCGGTGAAGATTGCGGATACAAAAGTCGTGATGACGATTTTTGACGGGAAAGCGGTCATGCTGCCCGATTGTCCAGGTTGCAAAAAGTTGCCAAGCGGATTGATTCTGCGTCCATAAGCTCACGAATGCGCGGCGATATCAGCGCATCCAGCTCGCGCACGCGGGACTCTTTTAAACGCGTGCGGGCGGCTATCAGATCAGCCTCCAGAAATCCGGGATGACACATGAACTCGGTGGCTCCCTCTTCCACATTGCGAAGCGCGGCCGCAAATGTGTCTTCCGTCAGGCAACCCGTCAGACGGAATCCGAGAAAATGATCGGTCATTTTGACATTTGAGCCGCGCGCCAGGCGCCGGTAATAGCGATCGGCGAATTGCGAGGGGACGCGGCTGAAGCGGGCGGTCCGGTCGAGCGGCAGGCGAACATAGGGAATTTCAAATTCCTGCGCCAGCTTAATCACTGTCCGGAAGACGGACGGCACAATGTGCGTGTGCTTGTGCGAATCGAGATGCGTCAAGCGAATGCCGGTGTCGCGAATCTTCTCGATTTGTACGCGCAATTCGGCGTAGATATCGATGCGGCCGGCAGCTAAGGCCCGCAGAAATTGTCCTGGCGATTCGGGAAGCGGCCTACCGGTGAGGAGCGAAGTTCCCTGAACCAATACAAGATGGCATCCGATGTCCAGTCCAGGTGTTTCATAAGCCAAACGGACCGCGTCATCGAATGCGTCTCCGTTTGCCATCAGCGTCGTTGACGTCAACACGCCATAGCGATGAGCGTAGACGATGCCTGCGTTCACATCGCGCGTGAAGCCGAAATCATCAGCGTTGATGATGAGCCGCTTCAAGCTAAAAAATGTGGAGGCGAATTGTCAGGAACTTTTTCGGATTGGCGCGGAAATCCTTCAACAGGTCATGCAATTCGCGCGTGGTGCCTGTGGCCTGGTCGTACAGGGCAGGGTTCACCAATAGTTGTCCGATGGTGCCCTGGCCGGAATTGACCTTGTCAATTGTGACATTCATTTTGTCAAGTGTTGTCGAAATCTGATTCGCAATCTTGTCATTGGTTAAAAGCTGGCCGGCAGTGCCCTTGCCCTGGTTCAGGTTGGTGAGCAACGTATTGAGCTGATCGATGGACTTGTTCAGATCGTCGTACATTTTTCGATCCTTCAACAAAAGACCGGCCGTTCCCTGTCCTTGCTGAAGGCCTTGGGTCAACTCGTTAACACGTGTGATCACCTCTTCGGCCTGGTTGTAAAGAGTGGGGTCATTCACCAGCCGGCCGATGGTGCCGGTACGGGTGTTGAGAGTGGTCGCGAGTTGTTGCAGTTGAGTGACGGTCTGGAGCGCGGCGTTGTACATGCTGCTATCGACGAGCAGCTTGCCAATGGTGCCGTTGCCGTTTTCCACTTCGCCTACGATCGTCTCAATCTTCTGCAAAATCGCCTGGGCGGAATCGAGAACGCCGAAGCCCTGCTGCACCAACTGTTGAAATTCCTGCGTGTTTGCCGATTTAACGTACGCATTCGGCTGAATCGTTTGGGTGTCCTTGCCTTTGTCGATCTGAAGGTATTTCGTGCTGCCCAGAAGATTGTCAGACGCAATCGATGCAACTGAATCGTCCGGAATCTGTTTCAACATGTCCTGGTCGACTTCAAAATCGACCTTGATCACTTTTGCAGGATCGGTTTCGCCCGAGAGTGCGACGCCAGTGACTTTGCCCGCCGGAATTCCGTTGATACGCACAGGCGCGCCATCCGTGAGCCCCGAGGCATCGGAAACGTAGGTGTGAAGCGGAACGGTTTTCTGAAACCAGCCGATTCCGCCGGTCAGCAAAAAAATCAGCAGCGCAATAAAAAACAGCGCGACAATGCCGAGAATGCCGACCTTCAGTTGTGCTAACCCGACTCGTTCTTTACTGGGCATATCTATCCCTCGTGCCTCACAAATCGCTTTACGTAGGCGTCGCCGGAATCTTCAATCTCATGCCGGGTGCCGCGAAAAACGATTTCTCCCTCTTTCATCACGATAAACTTAGTGCGCGCGCGATTCGGATCATCGCGTTCCTCTTCCCCGACGGGCACTAATTCCTCGTTGGCTGCGTCGTATCGATAATTTGCCATCAGCAGGCCGTCCTGATAGCGATGGGTAACGATCAGCGAAGCCGTGTTGCGGGTATCGCGTTCTTTTGCAATCAGCTCCATAATAATGTTCGCCGTGATGGGGTCAAGTCCCGCCGTTGGCGAATCGTACAACACCAGCGGCGGTTCTGTCACAATGGCGCGCGCAATGCCGACACGCCGCCGCATGCCGCCCGATAACTCACTCGGAAACCGGTTATAGGTCTGCTCCAGTTCCACAAACCGTAACGTTTCCTTGACATAGCCCTCCAAGTCTTCGGCCTTTACCGGCTTTTCGTGTTTAGCAATCTGCCGGTTCACCAAAGGATATTCGACGTTCTCGCCCACCAGCAAGGAGTCAAATAATCCGCCTTCCTGAAACAGGAACCCGGCGCGGCTGCGGAGCGCATACAGCTCCTGTTCCTTGCGGCCGGTGATGTCTTCGCCAAACAGCTTCGCTTCGCCGGAATCGACTTTGACGAGACCGATGGCCGCCTTCAACAGCGTTGTCTTACCGCTTCCGGCAGCCCCGAAGATGATGCGAGTCTCACCTGGATTCAGCGTGAACGAGACGTTTCGCAAGGCCCAGGTTTCTTCGTACTGCAGATTGACATCGCGCAACTCGATCAACGGCCCGGGCTGTTCTTGTGGTTTGCTCACAGGTTGACGAAGATCTTGTCGATCAGGAAGGTCGCGACAAATATCCAGATGGAGGCGCTGACGACGGCTTGCGTCGTGGCGTGGCCTACGCCTTGCGTTCCGCCCGTGGTCCGCAAACCATAAAAGCAGCCGATCAGTGAGATGATCATGCCGAACAGAAGCGGTTTGATCAGGCCCTGCGCCAGGTCATTCAACACCAGCGCGCGCCAGGAGCTTGACCAGTAGTAGCCGCCGCTCAGCAGGTGCAGCAGCGGCACTGCGACGAGGTAGGCGCCAAACAGGCCAATGGCATCGGCTACTACGGTCAGGCAAGGCAGCATAACGGCGGTTGCGGTCAGGCGCGGTGTCACGAGCTTTTGCAACGGATCGGTTCCCAGCGCGCGCATGGCGTCAATTTGCTCAGTCACTTTCATGGAGCCGAGTTCACTGGCGATACCGGAAGCGTTGCGGCCAGCCACGAGCAGCGCCGTGAGCACAGGGCCGAGTTCGCGCACAAGGGTGAGGGAAACGATCGATCCTACTTCGCTGCTGGCCCCATAGGTATTGAGCGCACGGGCCATTTGCAAGGCGATAATGGCGCCACTGAAAAACCCGGTCAGCAGCACAATAGGCAGGCTGCCCACTCCGATGATGTCCATTTGTATGGCGACATCATCGTAGTAATGCGGGGCTCGGAAAATGTTTGCAAAGGCGCGGCCAGCGAGAAAAAGAAACTCCTGAAAAGACCCGACCCAAGTCGTCAGGACGCGGCCCAAACAGAAGTCCCCCGTAACGGACTGACCTTCATACCACCGAGGCTAACATGAAGCGGAAACAGCGCCTTCTCCTTTCCGGCTTTTCTCGCTTAGCGCACAGCTCCCATGAGGTGATTTAACAGGACTGTGATTTCCTGGAAGCCCGCTTCTGAATCGAGTTCGAGGCACTATTCGCGAGGAGGTCGGATCTTGTTTGCTCGTTCAGTACGCGTGGATATACTCTAGTTCGCAGCTATGGGCGGACTTGAGAGTCTCTCGAAGGACGAGTTGCTGGAACTGCTCGAACTGCTCGAACAGGTATCGGCTGAAACAGATCCGCAGCGGCTTGTCCAATCGATTCTCGAAACGGCATGCCGTATGACAAGTTCCGTCGATGGCTCGGTGCTCCTGTTTGACGTCGAAAGAAATGGGCTGTTTTTTGCCGCCGCTCGAGGCGAGAAGGCCGGAGATCTCCTACAGGGGTGGGGTGAGCATTCCAATCAACGAGTTCCATTGGCGGGAAGCAATGCCGGCCGGGCCTTTACAACCGGCAGCATCATCACGGGCGAGGAATCGTACCATTTTGAAGAAGTTGACAGACAGACCGGAAAAAGGTCGCTATCGATTTTATCGGTACCTCTTCGAGTCCGCGGCAGAAGCATTGGTGTTCTGCAAACACTTAACAAGGTCGATTCCGGCAATCAGCCGGCAGACTACAATCCGCGGGATCACGTAATCATTGAGCAGCTAGCGCGGCAAGCCGCCATTGCCATCGACAATGCCCAACTGATCGCGAAACTGCTGGCCCATATGGGCCTTTATTCACGCCAAGCCGCAACCGATCTAGTACAACGTATCAACCAACTTCCACAGCGTGAACGATTAACTCTGATGTTCGCGGACATGAGGGGTTTCACACAGCTTTGCCAGTCGCAGGAGATTATTCAAACGCAGCAGATCGTCAACGAGCTGCTGACCATGTTTGCAGACCAGGTATTGACTTTCGGCGGGATTGTCAATAAGTTCCTCGGAGACGCGGTATTCGCGATCTTTCGTGGCGATTCGGCACCGAAACAGGCGGTTCGCTGTGCATTTAAGATGTTGCAGCGATTTGAGAGTCTTCGCCACGTTCGTGTAAACTTCTTTCTGTAAATTAAGCTCCGGAACACGGAGAAGCTGTTTTGTTCTGGGCCGTAAGCGAAGGCGAGCGAAGGCGAGGCGAAGCGAAGGGCCA
>JAJPJN010000055.1 GCA_021324185.1 Terriglobia bacterium
GACCTCATGCGGCTCGCCGAAACGGTTCATGGGTGTGCGAAGCAGGATTTCGCGGCCGCGTTCGGTGCCGGAAAGCAGGTTGGAATTCAGCTCGGTGGGAAAGACGCCGGGTGCGATGGCGTTGACGCAGATTTTATCCTTGGCCCATTCGACGGCGAGGCTGCGCGTCAGAGATAAAACGGCGGCTTTGGATGCGCAGTAGGCTGCGACCTCCTGAAAGGCGACGAAGGAAGCGAGGGAGGCGATGTTGATGATGCGCCCGGCGCCGCCGGCTTTTAGCGGCTCATAGAAGATTTGGCAGGTGTGCAGGACGCCCTGCAGATTGGTTTCGAAAAGTCCAGACCATTCGTCGTCGGAAATTTCAGCGGTGGGCTTGCGAAAGGTGACGCCCGCGGCGTTGACGAGGATGTCGATGCGTCCGAATTTTTGTAATAGCGCGTCACGATACTGCGCGATGGATTGGCGGTCTGTGACATCGACGGGGGTTTCGAGGGTTTGGCGGCCCAGGCGCCGGATGGCGTCGCACACACAGGCCAAGGCGGCGGCGCGGCGGCCGCCGGGAACCACATCCGCACCATGGGCGGCAAGACCTGTACTGATCGCCTTTCCCAGTCCGGAAGTGCCGCCCAAAACGGCAGCCACCCGTCCGGTCAAATCCAAAGAGTTTTTGCGCAAGAGCGTACCTTTGAGCCGCGAACCTAAGATTAATTCAACACAGCAACAAATTCAATATGCTAATTGCATGGAGCCGATGAAGAGGCGAGATTTTTTGAAAAACACGTTTTTTGCGGCGGCTTGCAGAATGCTGCCCGAAGGCGCGCGCGCCGATGAGGCCGTGCCGCGTCTGCGCGAAATTGGGATGCGGAAGAATCTGCTGGTGGGGAGCGCAGTCTCGTATCGCGAATTGCAGCAGCCGGCGTTTACGAATCTTCTGGAGGAGCAGGCGAGCATTGTGGTTCCCGAAAACGAGATGAAGTGGCAGATTATTCATCCGGAACCGGACCGGTACGATTTTACGCGCGGCGACGCCCTGGTGACATTCGCGCAAGAGCACGGCCAGAAAGTGAGGGGCCACAATCTTTGCTGGCACAATCAGCTCCCGCGCTGGTTCGGCGAAATGGCTACCCCGCAAAATGCGGCTGATCTGCTGCGGCAGCACATTGCCAAAGTGGCGGGTCATTACGCGGGCCGTATTCATTCGTGGGATGTAGTGAATGAAGCGGTGCGTGTCGAAGATGGCAGGCCGGACGGGTTGAGAAATTCGCAATGGCTGCAACTGTTGGGGCCTGACTACATTGGGATTGCGTATCGGGCGGCGGCGCAGGCGGACCCCAAAGCCTTGCTCACCTACAACGATTACGACATTGAGCAGGATGGGGCAAAATTTGACGCCAAGCGCGCGGCGGTATTGCACCTGCTGCAACGGATGCGCGAGCAACAGATTCCGATTCAGGCGTTGGGATTGCAATCGCATCTGCACGCGGCGCCGGAATTGCCGGACTGGACTGCGCTGCACCGATTTATGGAAGCGGTGGAAAAATTGGGGCTGGACATTTTTGTAACCGAGCTGGATATTAACGATTCCAAGCTGACGGGCGATCCGGGTGAGCGCGATCAGATGGTGGCGGAGTGGTATGGCAGTTATTTGAGAAACGTATTGCAGCACCGGTCTGTGAAAGCCGTGTTGACGTGGGGCCTGACGGATCACGATAGCTGGCTCAATTCGCCGAACCAACGCCATACGGACCGGCCTTTGCGGCCCTTGCCGTTCGATGCCGATTTAAAGCCGAAGCCGGCGTTTTATGCGATGGTGAAGGCGATTTCGGAAGCTCCTGCGAGAGCTTAGGCCGTTCCCGAGACCGGGAGCGAAACACCGAAGTGTTTATACAGCACGAGCGCGACGCTGCCTCTCAAGCGCGTGAGCTCGCCATCGCGAGCAGGGATGAGCGCGATGGGAAGAGCGGCGATTTTTTGTGCCTGCACTTCGGCTTTAATGCGCGGCTCGAAACGTCCCCAAGCGGCGGTGAATTCGCCGACGAACAGAATGGCTTCCGGGTCAAGCCCGGCTACGATCATGCGAACGCCGCGCGCAAGCTGGACGGCCATTTTATCGAGCGCCTTGGCGGCGAGGGTGTCGCCTTGATCGGCCATGGAGAGGAGTGCGTTGAATTCGAGCTCCGGAGCGCGCTGGCGGCTGGAGCGCGCGGCGGATTCGAAGTAATAGCGGAGCGCGGCCTGATCGGAAGCAAGAATTTCCCAGCAGCCGCGATTGCCGCAAGCGCATTGGGGACCTTCGGGATCGAGCGGGAAGTGGCCCAGCTCGCCCGCCATGCCGTTGGCGCCGCGCACGAGCCGGCCATCGGCGACAATGGCGGTTCCGATGCCTTCTGAAACGGTAATGGTTACGAGGTTGCGGATGGTGTTGGAGCGGTCGAACCAGATCTCTGCCAGAGCGCAGGCGTTGGCGGCATTTTCCAGCGCGACTTCGAGCCCGGTTTCGCGCTCGATGGGAGTTTTCAGGTCGACGGCCGGCCACTTCAAGTTGGGAGCAAAGATCAGTTGCTGGGTGGTGTAATCGACGCGGCCGGGCAAGCTGATGCCGATGCCTTCAAAGGGATCTTCGGTGCGGGTCTTCAGCAGCGGCCGGAGGCGGGCGAGTAACTGGCGAACGGCGCGATCGGGATCGGCGGCGGTCGGGATGCTTTCCTGGAAGCTGAATACGCCGTTTACGTCGCTGATGGCGATGAAGGTACGTTTGGGACGAATGTCGATGCAGATGATGCGGCGGCGTTGATTGAGCAGCAGCAGAGTGGGGCGGCGGCCACGGGGCAGGCGTCCGGTGGTGCCTTCGACGACCCAGCGGCCTTCAATCAACTCTTCGGTGATAAGCGAGACGGTGCTGCGCTGCAGGCCGGACAGGCGCGCCAGGTCGGCACGCGAGATGGGTTGCTTATCGCGTATGAGGTTCAGGATGACGCGGCGATTGAGATGACGCGCAGTCTCGCTGGACGCAACCGGCAGGTCGCTGAGATCGATTCGCAGCATGACGGGTCTGATTCTTCATTTATAGCGATAACGGTGCGTCGCGCGGCGAAAGTGCCTATTTGACGGTGGTTTGGACGTAATGGTTGGCGGTCCAATCGGGCTGAGGCTGGCCGCCGCCGACGCTGACGACGTTTCGCTCGCGCGCATCAGAGGCCAGCACGGTGAAATGGACGTTCTGCTTTTGGCCGGCTCGCAGATGGATTCGCTCGAAGCCGCGAAGTTCGGGTTCGGAGCCGCCAGCGCGGCTGAGATAGAGCTGGGCGACTTCATCGCCATCGCGCGATGAGATGTTCGCGACGGTTGCGGTTACGTCGTAGTTCGAGCCATTGGGCTCAACAGACAAATTGGAGTAGCGAAAATCAGAGAAGCTGAGGCCGTATCCGAATGGGTAGAGTGGCTTGCCGGTAAAGAAACGATAGGTTCGTCCGGCGGTGGAGTAGCCGGCGAAAGGCGGAAGCTGGGAGACGGATTCATAAAACGTAACGGGCAAGCGGCCGGCGGGATTGTTTTCGCCGGATAAGACCTGGGCGATGGCCGTGCCGCCTTCCTGGCCCGGATACCAGGCTTCCAGAATCGCGCGCGCATTTTGTTTTTCGGCCTGAACGGCGAGCGCGCTGCCATTGATGAGAACAACGATGACGGGTTTGCCGGTTTGCTGGACGGCCTGAAACAGGTTCTGCTGCGGTTCAGGAACTTCAAGATTCGTGCGGTCACCGCCGCTGAAGCCGGGGAGGTCGGTCTTCATTTCCTCGCCTTCGAGATGGGAGTTGAGGCCGATGCAAAGGACGGTCAGGTCAGCCTGTTTGGCGGCATCGACTGCATCGGCGAGCGCAGCGGCGGCGGGCGGTTTCCAGAGCAGCTCGACGCCACCACCTCCGCCGGTGCCGGAATAATCGACGCGGATGCTGTAGGGCTTGCCGGCATCCAAGTGAACGGTGGATTCCTGGGGCGACATGGATTCGTTGGGGCGTTGGGTGTCGTTGACGACCAGCTTGTTATCGATGTACACGCGGGCCGAATCGGTGCGCCCGCAACTATGGCATTCTGCGCGAAGGACTCCGAACTGGTAATCGCCGGCCTGATTGACTTCGATGTTCCCGGTCCAGCGCAGCGAAAAATTCTGGCGCGGCACGGCCTGGACGACGGCGGGATCCTGCATGTCCCAGATGAAGTAGCCGCGCGGTTCGATGCGCGTGAGCACGGGCGTACCGGAAAAATTTCCGTTGGCGAAGTATTCGGCCTTGAGGCCGTGCCGGTTGGAATTATCCGGCGCGAGTAGAACGTTCTGCGGCACGAGGGCCATGCCGGAGGCGACATAGGTGCTGCCGAGCGCGTAGCGCACTTTCGCCTGCGTCGCGAACTTTTGCTCGATGCCTAAGAGCGGCGTGATGATGTGCGACGGGATGCCGTTGTAGTTGGCGAGCAGCGCATCGGGATCATCGGCTGCGGGACCGATGACGGCAATGCTTTTGGGCGTGGATCGAAACGGCAGCATTTGCCCATCATTCTTGAGCAGCACAATCGATTCGCGCTCTGCTTCGAGGGCGAGTTGCTGATGGGCATTCGATTCCACCTGATCCATTCCGATTTTGGAGAACGGAACGCGATCGGGCGGATCGAACATGCCCAGACGGAAGCGCGCAACGAAGAGGCGTTCCACGGCGCGGTTGATCTCCTGCTCGCTGATATAGCCCTGTTTCACGGCGTCGACGAGGGTGGAATAGGACTTGCCGCAATCGAGATCGGTACCGGCCTTGACGGCTTTCGCGGAGGCCTGGGCAAGCGAATCGGCGTAATGATGGCCGCTATAGATGTCCTGAATCGCGTCGCAATCACTGACGACATAACCTTTGAAGCGCCAGGCATCACGCAGCTTGTCCTGCAAAAGAAACGTGCTGGCGCATGCGGGGGCGCCGTTCACGGCGTTGTAGGCGCACATCAAAGAATCGACGCCGGCTTTTTCGACGGTGGCTTTGAACGCGTAGAGATACGTGTTGTCCAGTTCCTGCTCGGTGACTTTGGCGTCGAACTGGTGACGCGATGTCTCCGGCCCGCTGTGGACGGCGTAATGCTTGGAAGTGGCGATGGTCTTGAAGTAGTGGGGGTCCGTGCCCTGCATGCCTTGAATGAACGCAATGGCCATTTGCGAGGTGAGGTAAGGATCTTCGCCGTAGGTCTCCTGGCCGCGCCCCCAACGCGGATCGCGGAAGATATTGATGTTCGGCGACCAGAAGGTCAGGCCATAGTAGCGGCCGTGATTGCCGTGCTGAATGGCATCGTTGTACTTTGCGCGGGCTTCTGTAGAGATGGCATCGGCGATGCGGTGCTCGAGGGCGGTATCCCAGGTTGCCGCGAGACCGATTGCCTGCGGGAAGACAGTGGCCAATCCGGCGCGGGCGACGCCGTGCAGAGCTTCGTTCCACCAATCGTAAGCGGGAATGCCGAGCCGGGGAATGGCAGGCGCGGCATTCATCATCTGACTCACTTTTTCTTCCAGAGTCATGCGCGAGACCAGATCGGCGGCACGCGCTTCGGCAGTAGCGGTGGGGTCCTGGTACCTGGCGGCATTCTGGCGGCTGCGCACCGGGAATACAGCGCAAATTACCAGTGCAGGCAGCAGGATAGCGGGAAGGCGGCGCAGGGCCCGAAAGCGCGCCAAACGGCCCAAAATCGTCTTGACAACCTCGTTGCTCGCAGATATAGTTTGAGACACGGACTTAACAGTGGATGACATTAAAAGGGTCTTTCGTTTCATTCCAGTCCAAGATGAGGCCGATGGAAAGCATACACGATTCAAGAAAGGAATACCGGCGCAAAATGTCCATGTCTCGCATTCAAGTCACTTTTCTGACATGCCTGCTTACTTTACTTGGAGCGTATAAGCTCCACGGTCAGGTGCTGTACGGATCATTAACGGGTAACGTGACGGACCCGTCAGGGGCGGCGGTTCCCAAAGCGCATGTGGTTGCGGTAAATCAAGCGACAAACGTATCGCGCGAAGCCGATAGCGACGAGCACGGGGTGTACCGGTTCACGGATCTGCAGCCGGGGCTCTACCGGGTGACGGTTACGGCACCGTCCTTTCAGACGTTCACTGAAAACAATGTGCAAGTGCCGGCGGGAGAAGTCCGGCGCGTGGACGTGAAGTTTCAGCTTGCAACGACGAGCCAGACGGTGGAGGTCAACGCCGAGTCAGTGGTGCTACAAACGGACAAGGGCGATATCCATACCGAGATTTCCAATACGGAAGTGGAGAAGCTGCCTTACAACGGCTCGGAAGGGAAAAATTTCCAATCGCTTTTGCTGCTGCAGCCGGGGGCAGTTACCACGGGCGGAAATCCGCCCGGCAGTGGCGAAGCCAATTCAGCGGCGGGCAACCCGCAGCGAGCGATTACCATATATCAAAACGGCGTTTCGTCGCAGGCCAATAATACGCGCATTGACGGCGCGCTGAATGCTTATCCGTGGCTACCGGTGAACATTGCCTACGTGCCTTCGCCGGAGGCGATTCAAACGGTGAATGTCAGCACGAATGCGTATGATGCCGAGCAGGGAATGGCGGGCGGCGCGGCTGTCAATGTCCAGATCAAGAGCGGCACCAATCAGTTGCACGGCTCATTTTTCGAGCGCAACACAAATAATGATTTTTCTGCTGTCAATGGACCGTTCACACGTCCCGGACGGCTGGCGAAGAACATTCAGAATCAGTTTGGTTTCACTCTGGGCGGCCCGGTCTGGATTCCCAAGGTTGTTCATGGCAAGGACAAGCTGTTCTGGTTCATGTCTTACGAAAGCACGAGACAATCGCAGTTCGCCGCTGCTCCTAATCTGACGCTGCCCACGGCGGCGATGCGCTCAGGCGATTTCAGCCAGCAGGGAGTCATTGTGTACGATCCGCTGACCGGTAATCCGGACGGCACCGGGCGCACTCCGTTTCCGGGCAATGTTATTCCGAGTAACCGGATCAATCCCGCTTCGGCAACGTTGACGGCGCAGCTTCCCGCGCTCACCCGCCCGACGAGCTATTTCAATAACTACGATGCTTATGGCCACACCACTTACATTGTGGATCGCTATGACTGGAAGGTGAACTATAACCCCACCGATAAGGCGATGATGTGGGGGCGCTATAGCATTTCGCCGATGGACATTGTGGCCCCGCTGGTGTTGGGGCCGATTGCCGGCGGGGATGCTTTCAACGGCGGAAATCCGGGGCACGCCGGAGGGCGCGTCCAGGTCGCTGCGGCTGGTTTGACGTATAGTGCTTCGCCGACGCTGGTATTTGATGGCAACGTCGGATTTACGCGCCAGAACATCGGCGCCAACGGGGACGAATATAACGGCGATTATGGAACCGACGTATTGCACATTCCGGGAACCAACGGTTCGGGCGCGGTCTATCAGGGTGTTCCCGGCTTTCAGGTAACAGGTATTGCGAATATGGGGAATACTAATACCGGCAGCCCGTTCAAGTTTCGCGATAATCAATACACAACCAATATCAACGTCAGTAAGATTCATGGGGCGCATAACATCCGGGCTGGATTCGAATACGACCATGCCCAGTTAAACCATTTCCAGCCGCAGGGGGGCACGTTCGGGACCGCGCGGGGCACGTTCGGTTTTGATGGATCGTTAACCGCGCTCAAAGGCGGCCCGGCGATCAACCAGGTTCCCCCGGGCAGCACATTGCCGGGCAGCCCGGCTAATTCGTGGGCACAGTTCCTGCTTGGGTATCCATCGCATGTTGGAAAGATAACTCAGGTTTTTAATCCTGTTGCACTGCGCTTTTCCGATTGGGGATTGTATGTGCGCGACTTATGGCAGGTTTCGCCGAAGTTAACTCTCGATTACGGGTTGCGCTGGGAATACTATCCCATTTACTCGCATGACCACTATGGCGCGGTGCGGTTTGATCCGGTGACGAAGGATATTTACATTGGCGGAGAAAACGGCGTGCCGGGGGATGCATACTCTACAGCCAGCAAGAAGGGTTTTGGCCCGCGACTGGGAGTGGCTTACCGCCTGACCGATAAAACCGTGGTCCGGGCCGGCTACGGAATCAGCACCGATCCTGATAATATGCGCAACCAGCGCAATCAATATCCGGCCATTGTGAACCAGGACTATACGCCACTCAATACATATCAGTTCATCAGCTATGCCGGCGTGCCGAATTCGGACGGCTCTACACGTGTGTCGCTGACCGACGGAATTCCGCTGCCGGTTTACCCGGTGATCTCGGTTGGGACGCTAACTCCCTCGACGACCGGTGCTCCGGGCACTTATCTGCCGAGTATTGGTACAGTCACATTTCCGAAGTACTTTAATCGCGGATATTACGAGAGCTGGAATTTTACTGTCCAGCATGAATTTTCTCCCACGCTGGTTGCACAGGTGGGATACGTCGGCACGCATGGCGTACGCATCGATATGGGCGTCAATATCAACGGATCGGCTCCTGGCACCGGCAACGCCGGGCGGCAACTTTATCCGTATGTCACGAGCGATATGAACGAATACGAACCGTTTGGAGACATGACTTACAACGGATTACAAGCTAATGTAAAAAAGCGTATCGGTGCTTCGATTATTGGCGCGAGTTACACGTTTTCCAAATCCATCGACAACATCAATGGCGATAACAATGACGGCACATTATGGCGCGCTTACCCGGTGTCTTTCGCGCTGGACAAGCAGATTGCAGGATTTGACCGGGCGCACAATTTTCAGCTCTATTGGGTATACGATTTGCCTTTCGGGAAGGGACACACCTGGTTGAATCACGGCTGGATTTCGTATGTGGTCGGAAATTGGGAGATTGCCGGCTCGCTATCACGCGAGAGCGGGCTGCCGTTCAGTGTGGGTACGACTTCGGTGATCAACGC
>JAJPJN010000151.1 GCA_021324185.1 Terriglobia bacterium
CTCTCGACGCATGTTGGTCTCAACCGCGTCAACTGGAACCTGCAGTATGACGACCCGCCCGCCCTGCGGCACGACCTCGAGAATCAGATGAACATGGTGGAGGGCTCCGTCACGCCCGGTCCGCATGGGCCGCAGGTAATTCCCGGCGTTTATACGCTCAAGCTGACCGTCGACGGCCAGGTGTATACGCGCGATGTCACCGTTATAAACGATCCGCGCGCCGGCCAGAATCCTGCGATCATGGCCGCTCTGCGCATTCAGAACAAGCTCACTCTTCTTTCAATGCAAGGAATGGAGCATAGCTTCGAAGGCCATGAGGAAGTGAATGCGGTGAAGGACCAACTTGCAACCCTGATGAAGGGCAAACTGCCCGCCGATGTGGCCGCGCAAGCCAAAACACTGGAGGCCAGTCTGACCAAAATTGGTGGCGTCATGCCGGCCGGTTTCCAAGGCGGAGGGGGTGGCGGGGGTGGCCGGCGTGCGTCTTCCGATCCGAACGCGCTGCAATCGTTCTTCGAACTGAACAACGCGTTCAACACCATGGTCAGCATAATGCAGGTTGGCCTCGACATGGCGCCCACACCGACCCAGATCGTCACCTGGGAGAAAGACTGCACTGACCTGAACCGCACTACGGCTGCCTGGGAGGAGGCTCGGCAACAGATCACCGGCTTCAATGCGATGCTGAGTAAAAACAACCTGCAGGCGATCAAGGTTGCCCCCACCAAGCTCACCGTTTCGGCTTGCAGCTTTATGCCCTTACCCGCCAAGAAGGCAAAGAAGTAACTTCAGCCAAGTCTCGATCGTGTGGAAACCACTAACGGCTGCGCTCTTTGCGATGCGCGGCGATTTCCGTGATCTACGGAGTGTAACAAATCGGCGCAACTAGACGAGTTCTATCCGCAGTTCGCGCCCGATCGCTCGCGCAGCTCTTGCTAGCGTCTGCAACGTCACGGACGCATTTCCCGGCGCAAGGAACCGATCCAGCGCAGCGCGGCTGGTTTTCATCCGTCGCGCCATTTCGACCTTGCTGATCTTCTCCTTTTTCATGGCCTGCTGCACCTGAAATGCAACCGCCTCCTTAATGGCCGCAGCGCGTGCCTCCTCCAGAATCCCCTCTTTCTTCAGGAACTCGTCAAGGGATGATCCGATGTTGCGGTTTCGCTTGCTCAGGCGGTAACCTCCCTCATCCGGCGCGGCTTCTCAAACTCTCACTATGTACCATTTCCGATACAGTGTCCAGTTTCGCCCGGACCGCGTGAAGCTCGGCCAGCCGGTTCATCACTCGCGTGGCGACCGCGCGCAGTGCTCTGATGAAGGCGCTGCCGCTGGCGATAGCGCCCCAAAGCGCGGCATGCTGCCGTCTGTTTTATGCCTAGGCCGGATAGAACCCGTCACCATAGCCGCTGATTTGCACTGGAATGAGCCCGCGCGCATTCAGGCGGTCAAACTGAGACTGGTAATTCGCGGAATCCATGCCGTGATGAGCTTCCCAAGCTGGACCCGTGTCCTGACGCCAGATGGCGGCGTAGCGTGCGATGCCGCTATCGGAATAGCCGCTGACGCATACGGGGCGCATCTTGGTAGCAAGGAAGTCGTTAAATCGCTTCTGGTATTGCGACGCGGTGAGGCCGAACAGGGTCTGCCATACGACGCCGGGCTGCTTCTCCCAAATTCCCGCGAACTGGACGCCAACGCCGACGCGGTATCCAGATACGTGGATGAGAACATAACCCTGCGCCGACAGACTTGCCAATAGTTGCTGATATTGCTGCCAGCCCATACCGTGATGGGCCTGCCAATCGGGACCGCTCCGCTTCTCCCAGATGCCGGTGTAGCGAGCAGACCCGTTGATTGCATACCCGCTGACATCTGTCAGGCGATATCCCTGGGCCGTGAGCTTGTTGAAGGTGGCCTGGTATTGATCGGCAGTCAAATTGTGGTGCGCTTCCCAAGCCGCGCTATGGTCGTCCGGTATCCAGATCGCTGCAAAACGCGCATCGCGTCCCTCGCTGTACCCGGTAACTCTTAAAGGACGGAAACCAGCAGCTTTCTCGCTATCGAACGCCGCCTGATAGGTATTGGCATCGATTCCATGCCGCGCGGCAAAGGGAACGCCTCTGTGCTCCCAAATGGCCGCGAAGCGCGTGGCGAAGCGAGTCAAGGTCACAGGCCGCCTCGTATTATCGATTCCGGTCTGGTTATAGATGTCGGTGAAATCGAGCTGAGCATCGATTTGAGTGCCCACCAGCGTGCCGGCTTTGACAGGCGTGTTGGGAGGTCCAACGGAGATGTGCAGATTCGCGCCGTTGTTGGAGAATGAGCCGTTCACGTCGTGTTTGCCGGCTGCGTCGTAAAACGTACCGAGCTTCGTGGGCTGACCCGGATGCTGGAAATCTTCCGCCCTGCGCACAAGCAACCGCCCGGTATCGCTGCCGATCGTCATCCACCAGTTCCCTAACCAACATGCCTGGTTCTGGACGAACTTGGGGTCGACCACATCGACAATGTAATACCCGGAGTCGATGGTCCAGTTCGGGTCATTCGAATACGCGATCTCGATAAATTTGTTCTCGCCCCACGAGTTCTTCGCGAAAAAGACTTTTCGATTACGATCGAATCCGATCAACAGCAACACGTGGCCGCCTTTGGGAGAGGTCAAATGCGTGACATCGCAAATGACTTCATGATTGGAAAGCAGTGTGTTCTCAAGCGCGGACACGCTCGGATTTCCGCCTATCGAGACCCAGTTGGTGCCTCGATACCGGGCGTTCACGCGCGCAATCAGGCCGATGTGCTGTTCGCAAAACTCGAGGGCGTCGAAATCTTCCTGCGTCTTAAGCGAAGAGATATCAGCCGCCGGATATCCAAGCGTTGGCAGAATACCCAGAAGGCCTTCTTGTGACAGGTAGGGAGCTGTGCCGGCGTCTGGAATAGCGTTCTCGCTAAGCTTTTCCGAAATATCACCGCTTCCCTGAAAACCTGTTGCGCAACTGTTGTTCTCTAATGGCCGTGCGAATCCGTTTGCGTCAACAGACAGAGCAAAAGCCTTGCCCATGTGGAAGGTGTACTGTTCCGACATATCCACAACCGTGCCGAACTTCCGCTTATAAGCGGCTTCCAGGGCAGCCACCCCGGCAAAGGCCCAGCAGGTGCCGCGGTCCCCCTGGTTCTCAAATGGAGTCTGATATTGCGCCAGCGTGAATACGCCAGCAGCCGGCGCGGGCTTTGGTGTGGGTATCTCAATTTTTCCAAGCGCGACCGCCTTCGCCAAAGCAGCCTGGACCTGCCGCTTATGTAACGCAAGGTCCAGTACTGGTGCAAATGTAACCGGTTTTTCTGTTAAAACAGGGCTCCCCGACATTAGTAAATCCTCCTCAGGTTGAAAATCTGCCTATACTTAGCAAGTTTCGGGCATCTTGGAAGCCGAGTCTTCCAAAAACGAGCGATAATCAATACCTGCCCAAACTCGACTGGCTGCCGGCGCAGCGGATTTCTAACCTGCGCTCCAAATGGCGAGTGTTTTGCACACGTTTAGCCGTGGACTTGATGACAACGCATCCAATAAAGAGCATCCCGGCGCCCGGCCGCAAAGGAGGGCTACCGAGATGGCAGCTCAGGCGGATCATCGATTACATTGAAAGTTCGCTTGGCGAACATTTCACGGTTCGAGACCTTGTGCGCATTGCAAACTTAAGCAGTTACCACTTAGGCAAGACATTCAAGCGCAGCACCGGCCTGACGTTACATCAGTTTGTTATCGGCCGGCGGATCCGCCGCGCACAAGACTTGCTGTTGAACAGCCACTATCCTTTAAGTGAAATCGCCTATGTTAGCGGGTTTGCGAGCCAGAGCCACTTCACAACGGTATTTTCTAAGGCTGTCGGGGTCGCGCCGGGCAGCTATCGCCAGCAGCGTGGCTGAAGCGCATCCCTGGATTTGCGCGAACAGCTCGCTGGATGGCTTTTGCACGTTGTAATCCTCTCTCGTCGTGAACGAGCGGGATTTGGATCACGCTACAAAGCGATAGCCGATCCCTCGAACGGTGAGAAGATGGCGGGGCCGCTTGGGGTCATCTTCGATATATCGCCGCAATCGCACAATGAAGTTATCAATAGGTCGCGTGTCGGTATCTTCCTGCAGACTCCACACTTCTTCGAGCATGGTCTTTCGAGATACTGCTTCGCCATCGTGATCGATCAGGTAGCGAAGAAGGTTCGCCTCCATCAGCGTCAGATGAAAAACCTGGCCTCTGATACAAAGTTCCAAAAGATCAAAATTGAGAGACTTGTCAGCTTTGTCGCCAAATGTGAAAACATGTTTTGGCTTACCCGGCGCCGCCGCGCTATTTAGTGAGGCCTGCACCCACTCTCGCCGGCGCAGCAGGCCACGAATCCTCGCGATGAGAATAGCCAGCTCAAACGGCTTGGTCAGATAATCGTCTGCACCAGCTTCGAAGCCGCGTAATACGTCGTCCGGGTGCCCTCTTGCGGTCAACATGAGGGTAGGCAGGAATTGCCCGGCTTGCCGCATTTCAGACATCACACTGAAGCCGTCCTTACCCGGCAGCATAACGTCCAGAATCACGGCATCAAACTTCGTCGGGCCGGGCACTAGCCGTTGCAGTGCCTCTTCGCCTGTCTCGACGATTTCCACCTGATAACCCTCTGCTTCCAGGTTGAACCGCAACCCGCTGGCGAGGTGCTGCTCGTCTTCCACCACGAGAACGCAGTTCATTTGGAAATTGGAAGCTGAAGCACGAACGTGCTCCCCTGTCCCGGACCTTCACTTTCTGCCCAGGCCCGTCCACCATACCTTTTAGCCACAGAACGCACGATGAATAGACCGAGGCCGGTTCCCGTGGGGCGCATGGATATGGGCCCCGGAAGACGGTAAAAGCGCTTAAAAATTCGCTTTA
>JAJPJN010000052.1 GCA_021324185.1 Terriglobia bacterium
GGCCATGATCGCGATGACCGCTATCGCGGCAGCTACGGTTATCGAGGTGGAAGTGGTTTCTACGTGGGCGTGGCGCCGAATTACTATTCCGGCTACGTTGCTCCTGAACCGTATGTCGATCCCTACGCATATACGGCTCCTGAGCCGTATGTAGATCCTTACGCTGTGCCTTACGCGGATCAATACGTCGGACCTGCGCCGCTCGGAGAGGTCTGGATTGGCGGGGCTTGGGTGTACGGGCCGCATGGCCGCTATTGGGTGAGAGGCCACTGGGGCCACAGGCGGTAACCGCCGCCGCGGACGCGCGCGTAGACTGAATTACGGAGTCGCAGCACTGAGTCTGCGCGCGCGATGGGGAACAGCCGTTGGATTAAATTTCGGGTAGAGCCCGGCAGCCGTGTACGGCTGGACGACATGCGGCCCGATGACACCGGCAATGAAAAGAAGCAAGCCGCCGTGCAGCACACCGGCAAGCTGCAGAAACGCATGGACGAGATGCAGTTTCATCTGTATGCGGAACACAAGCGCTCTGTTCTGATCTGTTTGCAGGCGCCGGATGCGGGTGGAAAAGACGGCGTGATCCGGCACGTCATTGGCTCGATGAATCCTCAGGGTTGCCGGGTGGTCAGCTTCAAGCAGCCCTCGGCGGAGGAACTGGATCACGATTTTCTCTGGCGCATTGAGCACCAGACGCCCACGCGCGGCGAGATCGTAATTTTCAACCGCTCCCAATACGAGGATGTTCTGGTTGTGCGCGTCCACAACCTGGTCCCGAAGCACGTCTGGTCGAAGCGCTATCGAGAGATCAACGATTTCGAAAGGCGTCTGTCCGACAACGGAACGCACATCCTTAAATTTTTCCTGCACATCAGCAAAGAAGAGCAACTGCGGCGATTCAAGCGCAGGCTAAACGACCGCACGCGTCAATGGAAGGTCAGCGAGGCCGACTATCAGGAACGACAATACTGGGCGGACTATCAGCAGGCCTACGAAGATGCGCTTTCGAAATGCAGCACGGACTATGCGCCCTGGTTCGTAATTCCCTCCGACCACAAATGGTTCCGCAATTTGGTGATTACGGAGATCATTGTCCATACGCTTGAAAGACTGGGAATCCAAACGCCGGCGCCGCAGGTGAGCCTCGCTGAAATGCGCCGCAAATATCATCAGTTGAAAAACGGCAAGTAAGCTCGGGCCGCAATTTTGATAAATTGTGGTGGACACAAATGTTTACTATTCCGCTTCTTCTCCTTTTGCTGGGCGCGCAGCAGAGTTCGCGCGAGCCCGCTGCGGCGCGTGAGCCTGCGGCGCAGGCGCAACAGCAGGTTTCACGGCAGGTGACACCCGCGCCATCGGTGCCCACCACGCCCGCTGCAACTGCTACGGGCCGTGGCGGCCGTGGAGGAGTGCCTGGTCCTGGACCGGCCATAGGTGGGGAAATCGACGAAACGCCGGTAGTGACGCACCACACCATTAACGTACGTGGGAAGACGTTGAACTACACGGCCACTGTGGCGCAGATGCCGTTGAAGAATCCGGAAGGAGAGACGGAAGCTCACATCTTCTACATGGCTTACACACTCGATGGCGCAGAAACTGCGCACCGGCCCCTCACGTTCTGCTTCAATGGCGGCCCGGGATCGGCTTCCATGTGGGTTCATATGGGCGGGATGGGACCGCGCAGCCCGCGCCTCATGCCCAACGGATCGATGCCGCCGCCGCCCTACGAAATCAAGGACAACCAGGACACATGGTTGGACATGACGGATCTGGTCTTTATCGATCCCGTGGGAACCGGCTATAGCCGGGCCAAAAACATTGAGGTTGCAAGGCGCATGAACAGCGTAACCGGCGATATTCAGTCGGTCGGTGAATTCATGCGTTTGTATGTCACCAGGAACAATCGCGAGCTGTCGCCGCTGTTCATCGCGGGCGAGAGCTATGGCACCTTCCGTGCCGCCGGATTGGCGGGTTATCTGGTAGATCGCGGCCTCGCCTTCAACGGCATCGTGCTGATTGGCACGACTTTGAATCTCGAGACGATTTGGAGCCGCAGCGACGACCTGGTCTACCAACTCGAGCTGCCGACCTATGCGGCCGATGCCTGGTATCACAAGAAAGTAGCTGCGGATCTGCAGAGCAAAAGCCTGAAGGCGCTACTCGATGAAGTAAAGGCGTTCTCTATGGGCGAGTACGCAGCCGCGCTGGCCAAGGGCGATGATCTTTCGCCTGCCGAACGCAAGGCCGTAATTGCCAAACTGAACCGTTATACCGGTCTCGACCCTACTTACCTGGACGAGACGAATCTTCGCTTTGATGTGGCGCACTTTACCCGGCAGTTGCTGCGCCCAGAACACGAAACGATCGGACGTTATGACGGGCGGTTGACGGCCGCTTCGGCGCTCGATACCGGTGAAACGAGCGAATTTGATCCATCGAGCACCGAAATCACCCCGCCCTTCACAGCGGCGTTCACCAACTATATCCGTTCCGAACTCGGCTATAAGACCGACATGTACTACTATCCAAGCGGCGGCATTCAGCCCTGGAATTATGACGTGCAGAACGGGTTCGGCAATGAGACCGCCGCACTGCGGAACGCGCTCACCAAAAACCCGTATATGAGGGTTCTGGTGGCAGCGGGATATTACGATCTCGCGACGCCGTTTTTTGCGGTCGAATACACGTTCAAGCATATGGGGCTGAACCCGGATATGCACAAGCGCATCTCCTGGGCGTATTATCAGGCCGGACACATGCTGTATATCGATAGCGAATCGCACACCAAAATGCACCACGATGTGGGTGAGTTTCTGTCCGGCGCTCTGCCGAAGGGCGATGTTCAGTAACGATATTCAGTAACGAGGTTCAGTAAGTACGCGCCCGGCGCTGTTCCCCCTGGAAAAAAACCGTTGTTGACTTCGCCGTACGCATCGGTTAGAGTACTTCAGCGGTTCCGAGGAGGGTAAATGCCGGAAAGCAACCTAAGTGGCTACTGGAAAGGCGTCGCGCTTGCCAGGACGGTGCAGACGATCGTGCATATTTATTTGGAGCAGCGCGGCGACCAGCTCCACGGCCGCTTCGAGGCCGAAACCCCCGGCAGGCATCCGCAGAAAGGCGATCTCAGGGGTTCGGTAGCGGGCAACATGGTTACGCTCAAATCGCGCGACACCGAGATGTTTAATGGGCAGTTGGCAGGGCAGCCGGAAGCTTATCTGATGGTCGGCCTGGTGTTTGAGCAAGGGCACGCAAACCCCGCCGGATCGATCACTCTTTTTAAACAAGATGTGACGGATATTCCAACCCTGCTCTATGGCGACTCCCAAGAGGAGCTGTAATTGGTCCTCGGTTCGAGCGGCAGAACAGTCCCTGCGCAGCGGCGCCGCATTTCTCCTGGCGGCGCGCGCCAAGGCTGCCGCCCCGGCCGCGCGGGGCTCCTCCGCGAATTCATGGCGGGAGTTCATTGCTTTCGGTGTTCGCAGCGACGAATGGGTGACCGGGTATGCCGGCAGTGCTCTGGCAGAAGCCGGCCTTCCTGAAGCGGTGGAAGGCGCTCTGTCCGCCTGGGAGTGGCTGGCGGAACAGCCCGCTAAACATGGACCGGGGTTTGGTTTCAACACGCACACCCCGCAGGATGCCGATTCCACTCTGTGGGCTTGCCGCTTGGCCGCTACTCTAAATCGAAGCGGCCATCCGTGCTGTATTCAGGCCCTCGCGTTCGTGCGCAACTGCGCGCAGCCCGATGGCGGGATTGCCAGCTATACGGCTGAGAGCCTGCGGCCCCTGAACGTCGGTACGGGTGAGGCAATTGCCGGCTGGACGACTGCTCACGACTGTGTCACTGCCGGAGCGGCCTGGCTTCCGGAAGTACGGGATCGCGTCGACGTTTGTGGCTACCTGGCCGCTACTCAGCAAAACGATGGATCGTGGCGTTCTTACTGGTGGATGGATCACGAGTATGCCACCGCGTTTGCCGTCGAGGCCCTGGCGCGTGCAGGTATGTACAGCGACGCCGTGGAGCGCGGCGCGGGCTGGCTCGCTCGCGGGCGGCATCGTGATTCGCCGTTTGTCATTGCTCTGCGCGCCCTCGGTCTGGCGGCTGCCAGAGACCGCGGCTACGAACCGCTTTTGCACCAATTGCTCGAATTGCAACTTCCGGATGGCTCCTGGCCTGCATCGGCGCGGCTGCGCATCCCACCACCTGCGATTCGGAATCCGGATTGCATCTGGAATTGGGATGAACAAAGTGACGGCGTAGGAAGCCTGATCATGGATCGTTTCCGGGTATTTACTACCGCAACGGCAGTGCGAGCGCTCGCGGCATGTCTGTATCAGTCCCGGTAAGTCAAATCCTGCTTGCGGAATTGGGGCGGCGCGGTTTCAGTCCGGATCCGCTGTTAACGAAACTGGTCGGCTCGCGCATCGGCGACCGGGGCAAGCGTGAGTTTGAGCGGCTTAATTTGGGCCCGTTACCGGACAACGCCTTACATTCTGTTTGCGCCTATCACTTGGGCATGGGTGCCTGCTTGACCGAGTTTCTGATTAGCAGTATGGCTTTGCCCTTCGATTTTCAGCGCGAGGTGGCATCGTTCGGAGGAATCGCGCATACCATTTACGCTGTTTTCGACCGCCTGCTCGATTCTTCTCAACAAGTCCCGGACCTCTTTCGAAAAGAGAAGGCAAGGGCGGGCGAGACCCAACCAGGCGCAAAGCAACAATTGATCGTCGACCTGGTGCAGTTATATTTCCGGAGACTTGA
>JAJPJN010000075.1 GCA_021324185.1 Terriglobia bacterium
GTAATTACTAATGCTTTCTTGGATAACTTCATATTAATCTCCTGTATTCATTAGAACTTTTGGAAATGAAGCCGGGATTAGCCGCAGATTATTTCGGCTTAATGCTTGCGGAAAAATGCCCAACCGCCGAAGGCGGGGAGTAGCGAAACGTCATGGGGTAATCCACTAGTTGCGATCCAGTGAACACACGATTGTTGCCGTATTTTGAAACGGGCAGTTTGCCAGGGGTGGTTTTGCAGTTGACGGCAAGATGATCCAGTTCACTCCGAAACGGCGATTCAGGTCTCTCAATTTCGCTTCATCGAAATGTTCAATGCCGCGGGTGGCTTCCACCTGTTCTTGCCATTTATCGAGCAATTGAGGAAATACTGTTGCGGCGCCGGGATCTTTCTGGTCTTCAGCAAGAAGGCTGCGTTCAGCCCAGGCTCGAAATCCGTAGGCATCTTCGCCGGCGAGATCCATGTATTTGGGATCGAGTGCAAATACATCTGCGGCTTCCGTATTCGTTCTCACCCACAAAAATGCCTTCGCCCATTCGTTCCGCGGTAACGCGCCTGGCCATTCAATGTGATTACTGTGGGCGAATGTGATCCGCTGTGCGCAAAACATCGTCGCCGCAAGGGCGCCAAAGAGCAGCAACCAGCGAGATTTGTGTCGTTGAAGGACAAACTCTCCAAGTAATCCACCACTGATAATCAGGAAGAAAAAATAAAATATGTGCAGCCATCGCATGGGTTGCAATGCGGCGAACTGCAGCGTGCTTTCGGGGACGGTCAGCATTAAAGCGATGATCGTTTGAAAAATCGCAAATGCGACCAGGCGTGTCGCTACTCGCTGTAGCATCGTCGATTTCCGTTTCTTTGCCAGCCATGCCACCCGGTACATCAGAATGACCGGCGCCAACACGCCTATCCACTCGTACCAGTGCCAGCGCAACGGGAAGTAGTAGGTTCTGGCCATTGCGGCTTGCTTCCACGTTTCCGAGACGTGCGCCGTCCACCCGAACGGCAACAACATTGCCGTAAGAGCGGTCCCTTCAAAAGGCGCGCAGAGGAAAACCGCGAGAGATATTCCGAACGCGGCCATCAAAGGATGCATGGCAATTGCAGCGGCCGTCCATAAGCCGGCGCGCACCCAGCGTTGTTGCAGGACCGCAGCGATAGCCAAGAGAATTCCGGCAGTTGCGGGAGCGCGTGGATGAAGATACTGATCGACCGGATAGAGCGCAGTCCCGGCGATTGGGATAGTGAGCATCGCCGTGACCAGGGCAACCGCTGCCCAGCGCGCGGATTCTTGTTCAAACAGGAGAACGACGATCTGCCGGCAACCGAGGAGAATCAGAAACAAGGAGACGACGTGCCACAGCGCCAGCGCCCACGGAAATCCAAAGAGGCGCGCGGTAAATGCCAGTGCCGGAATAAACAGTGATGCCTGCATCTGCTCGGTAAAGAATTCGGCATTGACCGGATAGAGGGAAGGATTCAGCGCTTTTTTCGCGGCGGCGAGGTAAACGTCTTGATCTTCGATACCGACGTGATAGCCATGGATGGCAATTGCGGCGAGGGTCAGGAGAGCCAGGCCGGCGAGGACCTGGCTGCGCTTCGTTTGAATCGAATTCAACGTGGAGTTTTACAGGTGTCGGCAACCTTGCGGACGGCGACGACGTTGATCCGCATCGAGGAATCCATCTGGCGGACGAGCGTCCCTTTCACCAACAGCTTCTCGCCGCTATGCTCCTCCGGCTTGAAGCCGTTCCCGACAAACCCGATGTTTGCCAGTCGATACGACTGAGCGCCAGTGGCCTGAGTTTCGGCGGCGTGGAACTCGTCATAGTTCTTCGTATCTGAAGAGCGCGTGCGAAGCGGGTCGTTTGCACCGGTAATCGTCCAGCTGTTTCCCGATCCGGTCATACAGCCGGCGATCCACACCAGCGCGCCATTCGGTACCGGGTGCGGACCATCTTTATATTGAATCATGATGTCATCGAGCCCGTCGGTTGTGAGCGGCTTCGGCCCAGCTGGGAAATCATTCTGAGAAAAGACAAAGGACAGGATATCCAGATATTCCGGAACCGGAATCAGCGGACGTCCGCCGCCACGCTGGGCCGGAGGCATACCGTTCGTGACGAATTCAAACAGGCTTCCAACGTTATCTTCGCGCCAGCGTTCCATGAAATCCTTACCGACCAGTCCGTTGTTTTGCGTGCCTTCGAGAGAAGCGCCGTGACAACGCGAACAGCGCGCAGCGTATTCCAGCTTTCCACGTGCGGCCTGTTCAGCGGAATAGACTCCGCTCCAAACGGTCTTGACTTGAGACGTCTGCGCGGATGCGAGCGCTCCGGTTAAGAGAATGCTTAGAAAAGATGTCGCGATTAGCACATACCACTTTTTCATGCGTGACATCATACCGCATCCCTGTGGGGCCGCGGCGCGGCTCAATTACTCGTACGCAAGGTTCGGGCGGAGCCAGCGCTCGACTTCAGCAACGTCCATGCCTTTGCGGAGGCTGTAGTCTTCGATTTGATCGCTGCTGATTTTGCCGACTGAGAAGTATTGCGATTTTGGGTGAGAAATGTAGATGCCTGAAAC
>JAJPJN010000023.1 GCA_021324185.1 Terriglobia bacterium
GCATTCGGAGAATCCAGTTCCAGCGGCATCTCCTCTAATACCGAGGAAGCAGTCGCAGCCGCCCCATACACGGGCGGCGGAACACGCGCCCACTACAATGTGGCTGGTTCAAGCACTATCGGCACCAACAATCCGACTGGCGTCAATCAGTTCGCGAATCCGGCCGAGGTTTACTCGGAATTTCGCCCCTGTATCCTGGGCTTCGACACGAGCTGCGGCGGGTATTTCAACATCCGCGGCTTGCCGTGGTGGAACGTCGATGCCGGCGCTCTGAAAGATATCGGAGTCTGGAAAGAAGGCCGCGTGGGCGCCACCCTCAGTTTCCAGATCACCAATGTTATGAACCACGTGGTGATGAACAATGCAAACGCAACCAGCTCAAACCTGAGTCTTAGCTCCCCAGCTACGTTTGGCCGCATTACAGGTCAGTCGAACATCCCGCGCAATATGGAGTTCGGACTCCGCATTCACTTCTAATACTGCTCCTAAGCTCATTAAGGGGTGGCAAGTAGTAGCCGGGGGTTTGCTGTCCGGTGGCTCGCCACCGCACGATAGGCGATGCGAAGGGATGCCCCCGGAGCGCCGCTGCCCGAAACCCTACGGCTTAGAGCGACTTTGCCAAAGACGTACGGTGCAAACAATACGCTGATCTCGCGGTTTACCCGCTGTTCCGCTGGGCCTCGTTCCGTCGTTGCTTATTGAAACCTCTGAACGATCGAACGATCCCTTCGGCACAACTAATTTAGGTTAGAAGTCCAAAATGCACCCTTTTCCAAATTGTCTATTTTTTTCAGTTGAAACCATAAAGGATCGACATTAAAATCCAAACTCATAGGAAAGGGACAAATGAGATCTAAATTCCTTCAAATGTTCGTACCGCTTGCCTTTTCGGGTCTACTCGCCATCGGTTTAGGCGCCGCTACCGCCGCTTCGCGGGCGAGGAACGGCACAGGCAGCGAACCCGTGCACGCCGTTGGAGGAGCGATGCTCCGGTCGTGCAGCTTTGCGGGCGAATGCCTGATGAACGGAGACGCTAGCCAGCTGCTGGACGATAATTTCGACGGATGTAACGGCCAGACATGGGAGCTCCGCTTCCAGGCCGGATTTGACATCTACGACGAAGGCCCAGTGAGCATTGGAGGAGGCTGCTATGGAGACTACTGGGATTGCAACTGTAATTACATCAGACCGTCGCCCGCAGCTCCAAGCCGCCCGAGTCTACAGATAGTGCAGGAGTACTGCTACGACGGCGGGTACTACCCGACCACCTGCAACACGAGCGCGGAATATGTCGACTATCAATACTACTGGAGCATCACCGCCTATCAGACACCTAACTATCAGTCATGCGGAGACTGCAATGTCTCGGGCAACCAGGGAACGCAGACGATTTCCACCGTCACCTACTCAGCCGGCTGGGATATCGCTGAATGTGAACAGTCTATATGGTAGCTAAGCGGACGAGGCAAGGGAGAACACATTTGATGCGATACAGGATCTACCGCTTACTTCTCGCGATTGGCGTTGCAGCATGGGGCGTGGTCGCCCAAAACGGGAACAGCAGCGGCTTTGCCACAGCCCAAACCGCCACCGCCGATGGACACGTGGTGCTCACGGTACGAAATATCTCGCTGCACAACATAACGGCCATCGCTGCGATAGGTACGCGTTCATTGCCGGCCGACGTCACACACCGACCCTCGACCGCCCTCTCGGTTCGAATATTCGATAGCGTGCTCGACGCCGGCATATTTCCCGCTTTATCGCCGGGCAAAACGTACGTCTTTTCCTTTTTCGGACCATCTCCCGTATCGATGGACCGCACGGTAGCTGTTAAAGGCGTCGTCTTTGACGATGGCTCGGTGGCCGGGGAACCCGCTTGGATCTCGACAATTCTAGCCAGGCGAAGGGTAAAGGCTGAGGAGATCGAGATAGCACAGGCGGCACTCAGAGCGGCACAAACGCTGGGCACGACGATGGAACAGCTCGCGACGTCGTTCACGAATCAAAAAAAGCTGAGAACAGACGCACGCACAACGATAGGCGAGAAACAAGTGGTGGACGCCGTGTACCAGGATATAATTCTGCAGCTGAAATCCAACACGAACGCGCAATTGGGCACCCTTGTGTCACATATGAACGATGACCTTACAAAACGCCTCGCCGCGTTACAGTGCTCCAGGCCATCTTTTGAAGGATCGGTAGCGATTTCGGGCGCAAAGTAAAGGCGAGCATGGCAATTGATCTTCGGGAGGTATTCTCCCAAGTAACCACGATAATCAATGCCGAGCCCGGCGTATCCGAACAAGAGCTGGCTGCAAAGTTCGGCATAGATCGGCACACTCTCCTAAAGGCGATCCGCCTGGGAAGTGGCAAGAGCTTCCGAAATCTCCGCCACGAAGCGCGCCTTGCAAAATCTATAGAGCTGACGGAGAGCCGGCCGGATATCCAAATAAAAGAGCTAGCCTTTCTGTTGGGCTATCAATCCTCCCGCTCATTCTGCCGGTTTATAAAAACCATAACGGGTTGCCCTCTCGGGCAAGTTCGCTTTCGCAGCAGCCTGCATACGAACCGCGAGATGTACGGAGCATGATGGATGTCACCCAGAGCATCACCTCAATGGTGTTCATCGCCAGCGGCGGATACGGCAACTACAATGCCCTCTACGCCACCTTCCGCGCGCGCGACTATCA
>JAJPJN010000035.1 GCA_021324185.1 Terriglobia bacterium
GCATTCGGAGAATCCAGTTCCAGCGGCATCTCCTCTAATACCGAGGAAGCAGTCGCAGCCGCCCCATACACGGGCGGCGGAACACGCGCCCACTACAATGTGGCTGGCTCAAGCAGTGTCGGCACCAACAATCCGACTGGCGTCAATCAGTTCGCGAATCCGGCCGAGGTTTACTCGGAATTTCGCCCCTGTATCCTGGGTTTCGACACGAGCTGCGGCGGATATTTCAACATCCGTGGCTTGCCGTGGTGGAACGTCGACGCAGGCGCTCTGAAAGATATCGGAGTCTGGAAAGAAGGCCGCGTGGGCGCCACCCTCAGCTTCCAGATCACAAACGTCATGAATCACGTCGTGTTTACCGGCGCTTCGAGTCTAAACCTGAGTACCATGTCGCAATTCGGCCGCATCACGGGGCAATCGAACATCCCACGCAACATGGAGTTCGGCCTCCGCATTCACTTCTAAAGCACAAATCCCGCCAGCGCGAAAACGGACTTGCACGTCCGTTTTCGGCTGTGCCGCAAACAGGAGCCAGAGCCTTTTTACTGAATGACTCGCTGGCTCCTTTCAATTTGCATCAGGCGATTCTCAATTGAGGCGAGGCGCGACTCAACCGACGTCTTCAAATCATCAATTCTCTTGCTCAAACTGTCTCTCACGTCTTCAATTCGTCTTCCCAGGTCATCGATCCGCTTGCCCACATCGTCGATTCGCTTGTTATTGACGAATACCGCCATCAGAATAACCGCGACCAAGGGAATACTGCCGTAAAAGACCTGTAACGCCTGGTTGGCCAGCATACCTCTACACTACACAATTTCCGCACTCAATCCAGCAACGTCAGCGGCGATTCGCTCTCTGTCCTGACCTGCTCGATCGTGCAGCTCTTCGGCGCCTTCTCCGGCCGCCATCGCAGCAATTTCGTGCCATGCCGGAATCGGTGCCCGGAAAAATGATCGTATTGCACTTCGACCACAAGTTTCTGTGCCAGCGGCTCCCATTTGGTGCTGCGCTCCGTGCTCCAGCGGCTCGGCCCGCCGGGCTTGCTGCCGGTAAAACCAGGCGGCTCAATCAGGTCCTCTAATTTTCTCGTCAGCGCCGGCCTGTCCGCCGCCGCAATCGCCGAGCAGAATCCCACATGGTCCAGCAAACCCTCTTTGTTATATAAGCCCAGCAACAACGACCCCACCTGTTTGCCCTTCGACGCGTACCGAAAACCGCCCACCACGCAATCCGCTGTCCGCAGATTCTTAATCTTCACCATGGCTTTGCGCTCGCCCGCATCGTAAGGGCGGTCGATTCGCTTCGCGATCACCCCATCCAGCGGCCCGGCCATTCTCTGAAACCATCCCTTTGCGGTTTCAAAGCTGCGCGTCCGAGGCGATAATCTAATCCGTTCGTGCCCGGTCAAAATCTTCTGCGCAAATGCCTCCAGCGCCTCACGCCGCCGGTCGAGCGTCTGCGAAGTCAGATCCACTCCACGCTCATTCACCAGCAGATCGAAAATCACGTACGTCGCCGGTGTCTCCGCCGCCAGCCTTCGAATCCGGCTCTCCGCCGGATGTATCCTCTGCAGTAAGGCATCGAAATCGAGCGTGCGCTTCTGCGTCACAATCAACTCGCCATCCGTGACGAATTGCTTCGCCTTCAGTTCCTTCAATGCCGCCACAATCTCGGGAAAATAGCGCTCCAGCTCTTGCCCGGATTTCGACATCAGCCGCACATCGTCTCCATCGCGAAACGCCAGGCAGCGGAATCCGTCCCACTTCGGCTCGTATTCCCATTGGGCCCCCGACGGAATTTCCTTGGCGGTATCGGCCTCCATCGGCGCATAGTCCAACGGGATCGGCAGATTCACTGTAATGCCTCCAGCCGCTTCCGCCCGCCCGCTCGCAGAACCGGCTCGAAAAGATCCCCCAGCTTCGCTACCCGCGCCGGCATCGTATCCATCGTGAAATCCGTCATCGAAATGCCGCGTTCAATTTCGCGCCAGGTCACCGGCGCCGAAACCGTCGCTTCCTTCCTCGGCCGCAACGAGTAAACCGAGGCCAGCGTTCTGCCCCAGGCATTTTGGTTGTAATCCACCAGCACTCGCCCGGCAGGCCGGTGCGCGATCCGGTACTCGGACGTAATCGCCTCCGGGTACGCCTTCGCCAGTTCCCCCGCAATCCGCTTGGCCACCCGCCACACCTCTTTCTGAACCGGCTCCCGATAGATCGGAACATAAATGTGCAACCCGCGCGAGCCCGTCGTCTTCGGATAACTCTCAACCTTCCGCTCGTCCAGAAACTTCTTCAGCAACAGCGCCGATTGCAGCACTTCCGCAAACCCCGCCGGCGGGACCGGATCCAGATCGAAATGCAAAAAATCGGGCCGGTTCACGTCGTCGCAGCGCGCGTACCACGGATTCAGATCGATACAGCCCAGATTCACAATCCAGAGCAGGGAAGCCGCATCGTCCGCAATGGCAAAATCGATCACGTTCCCCGACCGGTGCTCAATCGAGCATGTCCTCATCCACTCGGGACGATGCGCCGGTGTCCGCTTCATAAAAAAGAACTCGCCATGAATGCCATTCGGATACCGCTTCAGCACCATCGCGCGATCTTTGAGATGCGGCACCAGCACCGGAGCGAGTGCATCGTAATACAGCAACATGTCCCGCTTCGTCTTGCCGAGTTCGGGCCAGAACACTTTCTTGAGATTCGTCAGCGTTACTTTTTTCCTGCCGCATCGCACTTCGCAGTTCTCCGCATCGGCAGGAATCTGAATGGCCATAAATTCGTGTGCTGCTAGCTGAGCCTCTCTTTGCTCAGCTTTCCATTCACCGTCCGCCAGATATTGCGCGGATTCGCATTCTGCAATTCCGCCGGCAGCGCCGCATCCGGAAAATTTTGATAGCACACGGGCCGCGCAAAACGATAGATTGCCGCCGCGCCCACCGACGTAAACTTCTCATCCGTCGTCGCCGGATACGGCCCGCCATGATGCATCGCATACCCGACTTCCACGCCCGTCGGATATCCGTTAAAAATCAGCCGCCCCGCCTTCTCGCGCAATACATCGATCAGCTCCCCGTTCCTCTGCAACTCCTCCGCGCTGCCGTGAATTGTCGCCGTCAGGCTTCCTTCCAGCCGCCGCGCCGCCGCCAGCATCTCTTCTCGCGATCTGCAGCGCACCACCACCGTCGCCGGCCCGAATATCTCCTCCCGCAGCGCTTCGCTTTTCGACCACGCCTCTTCTTCCACTACGAAAACGCCCGGCGCTCCCTCCGTGTGTTGACGATCTGCCGCCTTCCGCGCAGCGTATGCTTTCACCTCCGGCACCTTGCGCAACTCCTCGAATCGCTCCTGGTAGCCCTTCGCAATCGCCGCATTCAGCATCGTCGCAGGCGAGCCTTGTTCGAACTGCTCGATCAGCTTCGCTTGAAAGCGATCCAGGTTGTCGCTCCTCACGCCGAAGACCAGCCCCGGGCAGGTACAGAACTGTCCCACGCCCAGCGTCACCGAGCGGAACAAGCGTTCAGCGAGCCCCTCGGCATTTGAATCAACACTCTCCGGCAGCACAAAAACCGGATTCACGCTGCCCATCTCCGCATACACCGGTATCGGATTCGGCCGTTTCGCAGCGGCATCGAACAATGCGCGCCCGGCGCGCAGCGAGCCCGTGAACCCGACAGCTTTCAGCTCCGGATGGTTCACCAGCGCAAGGCTCACAGCCGGCGTCCGCCCGTGTACCATCGAAAACGTTCCTTCGGGCAACCCGTTCGCTTTCACGGCCCGGTGGATCGCCGCCGCCACCAGATCCGAAGTGCCCGGATGCGCCGGATGCGCCTTCACCACCACCGGATTGCCCGCCGCAAAAGCCGACGCCGTGTCCCCGCCCGCCACCGAAAAAGCCAGCGGGAAATTGCTCGCGCCGAACACCCCCACCGGGCCAACCGGTTGCAGCATGCGCCGGATATCCGGCCGCGGCAGCGGCTTTCGGTCGGGCAGCGCTGTATCGATACGCGCATCCACCCACGAGCCTTCACTCACCAGCTCGGCAAACATCTTGATCTGGTTTACCGTGCGGTCCCGTTCCCCGCGCAGCCGGTCTGTACCTAATGCCGTCTCGCGGTCGGCGCACTCAATTAGTTCATCTCCGAGCGCCGAGATCTCGTCGCGAATCGAATGCAAAAATTGCGCCACCTGCTCCGCGCCGAGCCGCCGCAGTGCGCTCGCCGCCTCGGCCGCCGCATCCACTGCGCGCTGGATTTCTTCGTTGGTCGCTTCGTGAAATTCCGGCCCGATCGCCTGGCCTGTGCGCGGATCGTATGCAGTGAAAGTGTTTGCCGTAGAATTTTCGCTCGCTCTCATCGCTGTTAACAAGCATATCTGCTGGGTGGCCCTCTGAGTCCTTCCTTGGCTTCCTGCTTCCCGCTCGCGCTGTGGGGTCGGGCTTTCCAGCCCGCCGCCGGCTTTCCAGCGGGCGCCTGCTCCCTACCTCTTCCCAATCTCACTCTTCGCGCTCGCCAGATCCGCGCAAGTCGTCAATAACCCATCCAGCCGCGTCAACATCAGCAGCTTCCGCAGTTCGGGCTTCACATTCACCAGCCGCAGCGCGCAGCCCTTCTTTGTCGCCAGCGTATACACCACCGTCAGTTCGCCCAATCCCGAGCTGTCCGTCTGCGTCACCGCCCCAACCTGCACGATCACGCCCCTCAGCTTGTTCCCCTCCAAAAGCTGCCGCGCCGTGTTGCGCAAGCTTATCAGCGACGGCCCGAGCGTCAGCGTCCCCGCCAGCTCCAGAATCCCAATCTCGTCTTCTATTCTTGGTGTAATCGTTAAGGCCGGAGTCATCCGCTAATATTGCTCCACCTTCCGCTGCCGGTATGGCGGGGTAACAAACGCGGAAACAAGACTCTCATTGCCATCCTTATCGATTGCCTTCACTCCCAACACCACCTCATCGATATTCACTCGCGGCAGCGTATAGGTGTTCACGTTGCCAACAAAGACTTCATGCTCCCAGAGGGGCGAAGTGGTCTTGCGCATCACCACCGCATAGCCCAGCAGGTCCGGTTCCGGATGATCACTGTGCCAGCTCATCACCGCATCGTATCCGCTTCCTCTGCTTAATCCGCCCGCAAACGTTCGCCCGGGTTGCGGAGCAGTCGCGCCCAACTGCGGAGCCTTCGGCGCCAGCGCCAGCGTCCCAATGGCCGCCGCATTCGCCTTTGCCACCAGCGCCGTATATTCAGGTGCGGTATTCGCGAACGTATCCGTCGCCGTGTGCTGGTTGGAAAAGTTTTCCATCGGTGTCGTGACGCGAACGGCAGCAAATCCGAACGCGTTAAACGGGCTGTGGTCCCCGCCGCGCCCGAATCGGTCGTGCCGGAATACCAGGTTCACCTCGAAACCCGGCTGGTACCGGAAATTCATCTCCTTCATATAGCGCGCCACTTGCCGCGAAGGAGAATCGTTCGGGTCTTCCGAATACACATTCACGTAGCGGTTGCTCGTCTCTCCATTGCCCGTCACATCGCTGCCGATCACGTCGTTATTGAAAACCGCCTCAATCTGATCGTGCCGCGCCGCAGCCGCTTCCGCGTACGTCGAGCTGCCTTCCAGCCCGTACTCTTCCGACGCAAACGCAACGAAGAGAATTGTCTTGCGAAACTCGTACTGGCTCATCACGCGCGCCAGTTCCATCACCGCCGCCGTTCCGCTGCCGTCGTCCGTCACGCCCGGCGCATCGGCCGCCACCGTCGCTTCCGCATCCAGCATCCGCCGCCCGTTCGCACCTTCTTTGGAAACCATGTGGATGGTGTCGTAGTGGCCGCTGATAATCACCTGCCGCTCCGGCTCGCTCGTGCCCGGCAGCATCGCCACCACGTTCCAGATCTCCACATCCTTAAACAGCCGCTGTGAAGGATCGCCCTTCAGCCTGTGTTTATCGAACGACACCTGCAGCCTGGGGCTGTAACTCCGGAACTGCGCCGCAATCCACTCGCGCGCCGCGCCAATCCCGCGATTCGGATCGGTCGTCGAGGAATAGATATTCCGCGTCCCGAAACTCGCCAGCTTTTGTTGAATCTCCGCAATCCGGTCCGCTGAGACCTTCGAAACGATCTCCTTCACCTGCGGATTTACGGACAGCGTCTGTCCATATGCGCAGCACGCAGCCGCAACAACCAGTACCATCCTCACCATATTTGTGAGGCTATCTTACTACTCGCGGAACTCTGCTACCGGCTGAACTCTGCTACCGCTCAAAATCCGGACCGCGCGCCGGTCCTATGCGCTGTATACCTTGCTGAATGCGGACTTGAATTTGCTCATGTCGTCTTTTGAACCCACTGTGATCCGCACCCACGTCGGCCAAACGGGCCATGGGCGGCCAATGTAGACTTTCTCTTTCGCCATGTCCGCCGCGAAGGCCTTGCCGTTGCGCTTCACGTTCATCATGAAGCAGTTGCTTTCTGATGGAACAAACTCCACGTTCTGCGCCGTAAGCCAGTTGAAAGTGTCCTCGCGGATGTCGCCCAGAATTTTGCGCCGCTCGGCCACAAGATTCTTTGCTCTCAAACTGGCCGTCGCGCCCACCATCGCCGTAATCGGCATCATGCCCGCGCTCCATTGATAGATGCTATCGAGCAGATCCGGCCGGCCCAGCGCCGCGCCCGCCCGCAGGCCCGCCATGCCATACAGCTTCGAAAAAGTGCGCAGAACAATCACGTCCTTGCCTTTCGAAACCATATCGATGCACGGCACCGCGTTCTTCGAAAAATGAATATACGCTTCGTCGATCAGCACCACCGAACCCGCCGGCTTATTGGCCACCAGGTACTCGATATCGGCGCGGCTGGTCAGCGTCCCGGTCGGATTATTCGGATTGCAGATGTAAAACAGACCCGCATTCGGAGCCGCCGCGAGCATCGCTCTTACATCGTGATCCCACGTGCCTTTCCGCAGCGGAACATTGATCACGCTTGCCCCCACAGCTTTGGCCGCGCGCTCGCCCGCTTCATACCCCGGATCGGCCTTGACGAACGGGCGGTCCTTCGAACAGAACGCGATCACGCTCTGGTGCAACGGAGCGCTCGATCCCGCGTAAATCGCAATCTCACATTCCTTCGGATCGTAGCTGTACTTGACGCCCTCCATCGCAGCCATCGTTTGCGCCAGCTCAAATGTCACTTCGTACATGTAGCGCCCGCCATTCTTCACCACGCTGTGAATTGCATCCAGCGCTTCCGGGCACGGCCCCATCGGGTTCTCGTTGGCATTGATCTTCACCGCATCCGGCGGCATGTCCTTCACCATCGAGAGCTGCGCCAGCGCCTGCTCGTTATAGAAAGGCAACGCGGCGCCCGCCGCCAGCACCGAAGCGATCCGTCCGAAAGTCCGGCGCGAAAAACCACGCCGCATGAGATCCGTTTCCTGTGCAGCATTTAGAACAGAAGACATCTTGCCTCCATAAAATATCGTTGCCTGCGCGTACTTATCTATTATGCGAAAAAATCTCGCGCGCTGAAGGCTATGATGTCAGTTTGCAAATCCCAACATCTTCGCTAAATTCAGGAGCCTCTTTCCTTGTCTAAATGTGTCGTGAGCCTGCTGCTTGCTTTCTCCCTGGCTGCCTACCCGCAAGCCAAATCGAAACACGCCAAACACGGCCAGCCCGAAGCCGCGCCCCCGGCGGAAAAGCCAAAACCGTTCAGCGTCGTGGAGGCCACCATTCCGGAGATGCGCGCCGCCATGGAACAGGGCCGCGTTACTTCGCACGATCTTGTCATGCAGTATCTGGCCCGGATCGGCATGTATGAGGATCAGTTGCACGCTGTAATGACCGTGAATCCGCATGCGCTTCAGGAGGCCGATGAACGCGATCAGGAGCGCGCCCAAGGCCATGTGCGCGGGCCGTTGCATGGCATCCCCATCGCGCTCAAGGACAACATCCTCACGCACGACATCGTCACCACCGGCGGCGCGCTGGCTTTCCTCGGCTTCCTTCCACCCTATGACGCCACGCTGGTGAAGAACCTGCGCGATGCCGGCGCCGTCATCATAGCCAAAACCACGCTGACTGAGCTGGCCAACTGGGTCGCGGGCGGCCCCACGCCCATGCCCGGCAACTACAACGCCATTCGCGAATTTGCCTACAACCCCTACGATCCGCGCCGCGATCCGCGCGAAGCAACAGACGATGGCCGCCCCGTGCTGCAAACCGGCGGCTCCAGCTCCGGCGCCGGAACGGCGGCAAACTTCTGGGCCGGCAACGTGGGCAGCGAGACCTCGGGGTCGATTTTGAGTCCTTCGAACCAAAACATGCTGGCCGCCGTGAAACCCACCGTCGGCCGCATCAGCCGCTATGGCGTGATTCCGATTACCGCCGACCAGGACACCGCCGGACCCATGGCCAAAACCGTCACCGACGTCGCCATCATGCTCGGAGCCATGGAGAGTCCCTCGCCC
>JAJPJN010000169.1 GCA_021324185.1 Terriglobia bacterium
AACCATAACAACAACGCATGGGAGCCCGATCCTCCAACCGAATTCGTGCGCTTCTACAAAGCATTCCTCGAATGGCGGTCCGCGAACGGGTGGAATAATCGTATGGCCGACTGCCTACCTGGGCTGTTTGAGTCGCAAGGTCTGGAACGCATTCAGGTTCACATCGAAGATGAGATCGCCCGGCGCGGCGATCCAGATTTCTCGACCGCAAGCGCAATCTGGCTCCATGTCATCGAAACCCTCGGCCCACAGCTTGTCACGGCGGGCTTCATCCCGGAAAGGGAGCGCATCGAGGCAGAATGTGTTTACCGCGATTGGATACAGAGTCACTTACAGGTCCAGACGCTTCAAATGAGAGCGGTTGAAGGAACGGTTCCTTCATGAAAACGGGGCGCGCAACTAGCGCAGAAATGTAACTCCAATCCACAGTCCCGCCGCAAAGACTCCGGCTCCCGCAATCACCCCAGCGGCAACCCAGCGGACCAAGGCCGCTTTCGTATGCGCTTGATGGACAGCCCAGACGATCTGATTCGCTTCGATGCGCGCTTTTTCGATATCTTGCTCCAACTCGCGGCGAAGCTCGGCTGCCGCCTCCTTGACCTCTTCGGCGAGCATCTTGCCGGCGCGCATTTCCGTCCTGTGGACCGCCTCGTTGAAATCCGCTACGCCCGCGCGAATATGCTCCCGGATCTGTTCAGCGGCATCTTCCAGCACCAGTTGATTCAGCGTCACTAGCGCGAAGGCCGGGTCGCCAGGTTCGACACGTATGCCGTCGCGTGCGGCAACTTCGGCGATTAGCCGTTTCACGTCGATCATATTTACCTTCGCTAGTCAGCGCGCGCCACGCACTTGGGTAAATGCGTGCTGTTTGCATCTGCAATTTGCAACGTTATGACCTCGAAATTCGTCATCCGGCCATTTCTTCGCACACCACTCCAATCCTCCGGTCATCTCTGAGCGCGTCATCAACTCGATATTGCCCATCTGGCGGGTCTCATTGAATAGTTCTGCGCCGATCCAATTCTCGTAGAGAAGCTCGCTGCCATTCCATCGCTGAGTACAGCGCTGGATGATCCATTCGCGAGTCTGGGCAGGAAGGCTCACGTTAGATCAGATCCAGCCGGTCAAGCTGCTCGAACCAGTCCCGCTGCATGACCTTGAGGCGCTGCTTGCTCATGATAGAAAAGGGGCCGTCCTTGATTGCCTCTTCTAGCGTCAGCTTGCGAGATATTACTTCTTCCAGATCGCGGCCGAACGTGTCCTGGTTACGGCGTGTTAGATGGACTGACCCAAATACCTTATCGGCGCTGTCTTTGTACGCTCCCATTTCCTCGAAGCACTTCCCATCACGCTCAATGCGGCCGAAATATTCATTCAGCCAAACGATGATGTTCTGGTCCGATGTGCTATCCACCAGGCTCTTAAACCCATAGAGCGTGTCGAGAAGAGCCTGACCGCCCGTTATGACTGTGTGCACAAACAGCCGCTTGCCGGCTTGCGTCAGCACTTCAACGGCGTTGTTTTCAAGAATGTAGTTCCATAGCGGAATGAACGTAGACGCGCCATTATCGACTATGAATGTCGCATCTTCGGTCAGAAGGCGTTCCATCAGGGCGTCAAAACCGCGCTGGTCAATACCGCCATCCCGCAACAGCTCCAGGCGACTGACAGAAAGTGCTTTGTATTGAAAGAGCGTGGTGTTCACGGGGTCGGTATCGATGCACCGGATTGCTTTCCCACGTGCCCCGAAATATTGCGCCAGGATACTCGCAACAAACGATTTCCCAACGCCGCCCTTGCCTTGCAGCGATAAGTGAATGGCGTTCCTGCCTGGTTCTGTTCCGGTTATCGGTGTCGCCGCGCTCTTCGGCATTTTCCCCCTGCTGCTCCGTCAGCGTTCGTAGCCTCTTTCGGTTGCCGCGAGCGCTTTCTTGATAGTTCGTTCCACGTAATCTGCTTGCCGCTTTTCGGTTCCCTTGTGGGAGAGGTCCCGCGTGCGGATCGCCGCCTCAACTTCATCGGCGGACACTCCATGCGATAGCGCGTACACGGCATACGCCAGGTCAATCCTGGTTCCGTCTCCTCCGTAGCGTGGATCGCTGCGGAATTCCTCGATTGATTTCATTCGCCCGTTCCGGCCATTCCCGTCGCGAATCGCCGCGGCCAGTTCCATCCGGCGCCGCTGCTCGATCCGGCGCCCTGCTTCCAAATCCGCGCGAACGCGCGAAAGAAAATTGCCCGCCTCCGGGTAGATGTTGCCGTTGGCCTCGATCAGGCGAACGAAGGGATGCAGGCCTGTCACCACGTCCCGATACTTCTCCTTGCGATTCGTGAATCCTGCCAGACGGCCATAATGGCGCCAGTCCGCGGCCCCTCGGTCTCCGCTAAATTTCTCTGCGAGCGCTCTCGCCGTCGCGGTTCCCAGTTCCTTGTCGAGCGGTTCTGGATGCTTTAACCAGGCTTGGAAATTTCCGGGCGATGTTTCTACGACGATTGCTGGTGTGAATCCCCTCCGCCTCATCGCCACAATTGCCGGAGCCTTCAGGTCATCGACGAGGGTTAGGTTGTGTTCACCTTTCGGGCGTATATAAATATTTCGGCCTTCGCGGTTCTCATGACGTAACCAGCCGATTGATCGCATCAGCGAATCACTATCCCAAACACGAGGGAGCATCACGGGCTGAGGCTCTTCTGCGTCTTGCTTGTACAGCCCTATCTCGAACACCTCAGCGCCCATCGCCCGAATTTGAGCGTGGATGGCTTGGCTGGTCTTATCCTGCTTGCCGTTGGGCACGCCGGTGAAGTCCCTCTAAGTACTAAGGGACTGCCAGGGCGACTTAGGGACGCTCGGGTGCTAATTTTTCGCGAAGCTTTGTTTGAGGCTTACTTCGTCTTCCCGGATTTTTTGCTCGCGCGCTGACTTCTGAACTCTTCAAGATATTCGCTGTAGCAGGGAGAGCAATGCGTGACGTGCTGCCACTGTGGATCATCCTCGATGCTGTCGTCGAAGTCGGCCGACCGGATCGCAAGTGTAGCGATGCTCTCGTGGTCCAGACAGCCCTTGCGATCCGGGTTCGGATATGCCTTCTCGATTCCCTCGCGGATCTGGCTTTGAAGGCGATTCCAGTTCTGCTCGGGCGTTTCCTGTTTCATCCGCCGTTCATTATAGGGAGGCTACAGGGGAAACGCCAGCAAGATCTATTCACTTGCGACTTTCTTGAGCCAGCGATAGAAGCGGCGCTTCGCCGGCTCCCGTCCGGTTTCCCCGAGATGCTCGGCGATCTCCTGCCAGGAGTAGCCGCGCCGGAGCAACTGGAAAACGAGGCGCATTTCCGCGTGACCTTCCTGCTCTAAACGCTCCTCGATTGAATTGAGCATGATTTGCTGTTCCAACAGGTCCACGTATGTGCTTGGATCGACAAGCATCTGCTCGCGGATCTTCTGATCGAGACCGTCGAGCCCGAGATAAAGATTCGGATACTTCCGTTTTCGCCAATCGCCGATCCTCAGCTCCTCCGCCATCCAGATCGCCTTTTTCAGAACTCGGCGCCATGGGCACCGCCCCACAGACGTGCCATACCGTGACCACAGCCGGTGCACGGTGGCCTCCGCCAGTTCGGAAACGCACCATGGATCTCCGAGCGCGTAGTGCGCAAGGCTCACCAGGTGTTTGCGAATCGGCGCAACTCCCTCGAAAAACCAACGCGGCTCGATTAGCTGACCCTTCCGATCCCGAGCGGCCATGCAAATCGGAATGATTTGTTCGCGCTGGGCCTCGGGCAGATCTTCGTAATTCTGCGGAATTACTACTAGAGAAGTCATATGTGCAATACACTCCCTCAGCTTTCTTCGAAAGGCCGTCTGAAGTAACCGGAATTTCACGAATGTTCCAGTTGACAATTTTCGCGAGCGTGCTATATTTCCTGCCATGCGGCGAATTGGCCTCCATCTTTAAAGGCCCTGGCAGAGGCTGCTCGTGACAGCCGAAGCAGAATTTTTTAGCCGCGGGTAGCCGATGGCTGTAGTAACGATTCCATTCGACTACGAGGAGTTGGCCGAGCCCAACTCAGTGGTCCCGATCTGCATCGAAGATACGGACCACCATGGACGGAAGATCGCCTGGGGTTGGATCGCCGCCGTTGTACCCATCGCGGATACCCTTCGCAAGTTAGCCCGCTGGCGTCTCGAAGATGAATGGCGGGTATCGGAGCTGACCGAATTAAGCGTTCATCGCGTATGGTACAAACACTGCGACAATCTCGGACGGTCGCCAAGCGGCCGAATTTGGCACCGCGCGGTGTGGGTGGCGGAGGATCTCCGGGCCGGAGGGCGGCGGGCGAGGCGTGGGCTTGATGAACCCCTCCCGGAAGACGAGACCGCCCTTGCCTCGAAACTGGCTGCAGCGGACCCCAAAATTCTGTCCCGCCTCTTTCCCCATTGCGGCGCGGATTTCAGCGGCGAAATTGAGCGCGCGGAGCTTTTCGCCGCGATTACCCGCCAGATCAGGTTGCGAGGCGATGTTGATGCCGGTGAAATGCTCGATATGGTCCGGCACGGCATGGACCGGGAGGAGATCAGTGCCGCGTTCGACAAGAAGCCCAACACGGTGACACAGACGATCTATAGAGCTATCAGGCGAGCCTTGAACGACTTAGGGATGCTTTGACCCTGTTCTGAAAGCAGCTTCGATGCCATAATGTCTGGACCGATGCCGGACGACTCCGCCGATGAAGTTTTCGAACGACTCCAGGATATTGTTCAGCAGGCCATCCTTCGTGAATTCCCGAACCCCGAAAGGAAGGGCTGCCCCGGCACAGAGGTATTGCGGCAACTGGCCAATAGACCGCGCCCCACACGCGATGCCGCATGGGAACACGTTACGCATTGTTCGCCATGCTATCGCG
>JAJPJN010000022.1 GCA_021324185.1 Terriglobia bacterium
ACCGGCGCTGATCCTGCTCACCGCGTCTATTACAGCGTTCTTCGGAACAGGATTTTTCACCGGCTCGGGAATTATGGGAAGCGAATTGTTTCCGACACCTATCCGGGCCGCTGCGCTGGGCGTCTCGTATAACACCGCTCGCGGGCTCAGCGCGATTGCGCCGTTCGTCATCGGTTCGCTTGGAGAAAAGCACGGGCTTTCGTGGGCATTTACGGCGTCCGCGGTGGCTTTTGCAGGCGCCGCAATTTCGGCCGCGTGGGTGCCGGAGACGCGTGGTCAAGAGCTGGCATGAAGCATCGCGGCGCCCATTCTGGCCGAGGCAATCACAAAATTTCACAAACATGTCGTCGTCGGAAGAGGAACGAATGAATATTTTGTTACGAAGGACTCTGAGCGCCGCGGCTGCTTCGGGCCTGATCTATTGCTGATCGCGGCCGCAGGGCAGCGGGATGTTGCGGAAGCAACCGCGAAATGGCTGGGTCAGATAAGATGCTACTTCAAGCGGGCTGAAGCTGCGGCCTTCATCAAACACCGCGACGGTCTCGCCATCGAGATCGCGGGCGACGGGCATCTCAAATTCACAGGTGAGCAGGCGGTGCTCGGCATCACGGGCTCCGGCGATGATGCATTGGATGACAGGGCCCCAGGGCATAAACGAGAGCAGGGCTTTCACGTCGGTGGCCGGGTAGCCGGTTTTGTACATGTGAATGTCAGGCCCGGGTTGGATCTGCACGAGTGAATCGAGTGCGATGCCCCGCGCAACGGCGGCGCTGTTGATGCCTTGTACATGCCGCTTACATTCGTCGACCAGTTCCTGCCAGAACCGTTTTCCTTCGTGATAAAGAGGCACGGTCGATTGTGTCGCGGCTGCGCTCATCCTTTGTCTCCTTCTGGGCGAAATGAGTCAACTACACGTTAATGAGCCTTAATATACCGCGAAACGCGGCCAAACGAAAGAGGGGAATGGCCGCGTTTGTTATCTTAAGAAATTTTTAGAAAATCAGCTTCATGGCCAGTTGCAACTGGCGGGAAGAGCCGGAATCGCCAGCGGGGAAGCGCGTACCGCCGGTAATGAGGCCGAAGGTGGAGGATCCGACGGTTGAGACCGGCTGGGTGAAGTTGGCCTGATTCAGGAGATCGAATGCATCAGCGCGGATTTGCCAGCGAACGCGTTCGGTCAGTTTGGTGTTCTTGACGAGCGTGAAGTCGAGATCGAAGAACCCGGGGCCGATGACGGAATTGCGGCCGAGGTTGCCGAATCCGAGAACTGTGCCGGGCGTGGTGCCCTGGTTGATAAAGTCAGAAGGATTCTGAATGTAAGTCACCGACGTGGCACTGCCGTTCGTGGCCGGGGAGAAGCCGGTGATGACCGGGCCGAGGACGTTTGGACGGAGAACGGCTGCGCCGGCGAAGGAAGAGTTGCTGAGGTGGAAGTTGATCGGGTTGCCGCTCTGGGCCGTATCGATGAGGGCAAATTCCCAGCCTTCTTTGAATCGATTGCCTTTGAATGGGAGATCGTAGATGGCGTTGATGACGAAGCGCTGGCGAGCATCGAAATCGGAGAGGCCACGATCGCCTGCAATGTTGTAGCTGTTTTGCAGAGTCAAGCCTTGGACGTTGCGTGAATTATCGTCGATTGATTTTGACCAGGTGTAGTCGGCTTCGAACTGCAGGCCGTGAGAGAAGTGCTTCTTGAGCGTGGCCCAGAGACCGTTATAGGAAGAGTTCGCGTCGCTTTCGTAGACGCCGATGATGCTGCCGATGGGAACGCCGGGATCAATCGGGCTGGCAGAGGAAAGAGCGGGGTAGGGCTTCAGACCGTTGATGGGCTGATTATAGTTGCGCTCGATATTGAGGTGAGTGCCTTTGGTGCCGAAGTAGCCCACCATCAAACCGAGGCTATTTGTGAGCTGCTGCTCGACGTTGAAGTTCCATTCGGAAAAATAGGCATCCCGGTAGTTGTGCGCAACCGAGGCGGGCGAGACGCTGCCACCGGCCTTCGTGAAGGCGTTTGCAAAGCTCACGAAGGGAACGGCAGGCGTGGGTGCATAGGAGATGGGGAACGCGTAGGGCGGATTGGCTGCCAAGCCGGTGACGAGGCCTAAAGTAGGCTGGTCGGTCATGATGGCGTAGGCGCTGCGAATCACGGTTTTTCCACTCGCAAGGGGCGACCATGCTAAGCCGACGCGGGGCTGGAAGTTGAGCGCGCTTTGGTTGTATGCGAGGCTCGGGCCGCCAGATTGACCGACGTGCTGCAGCGTGTCCGTGGTGGGATCGAACACGACGAAACGGTTTTCGGCTTCGGTCGGCGTGCCGTACCAGTCGTAGCGGAGGCCGAGATTCAAAGTCAAGGTGGGCGTAACTTTCCAGGCGTCGCTGAGGAAGGCGCCGAGCGAATTGCCGTAGACGCGGCTGGATCGATTGGAGGTATTGGCGGTGAAGCCGGTTGCCTGATCGGCCAGGAATGCGGAGATGGTCGGGAAGGTGAAAGTGCCGGGAGTATAAGCGAAACTGTCGCTGTTCTGGCGCCGGAATTCGCCACCGAATTTGATGGTGTGCGTGCCATGTACCCAAGTGGCGGTATCGGAGGCGACACCTACGTTATCGCCGCGGCCTTGAGGAAAGCCGCCAATTCCGCCAAAGGTAAAGTTGCCGGTGACGGTGATCTGCGGTAATCCAATGGCGGCTGTGACGCCGCTATTGATGCCATAAGCTGCGGCGCTGGCGTTGTTCTGGGCAAGAAACGTGATGTGAATGCGGTTGAAGCCGATGCGGGACTCATTAACGAGAGTGGGAGTGATGGTCTGGACATCGTTGATCGTCAGCAGTTGACGTTTGCCATTGCGCATATCGCCCATGCCGGGAAAACTGTTGCCTTGGGTGGAAGGCGGTTCGTTGCGCTGGTCACGCTGGATGGCATAGTACACGTTCAGGCGATTGTTTTCAGAGAAGCTGTAATTGAAGTTTGCCGTCCCCTGCTCAATATTCACCGGGGCCACGGCGGCGCCTGCGAACTGGTTGGAGCCGGAGTTCGGGAGCGGAATAAGCGGCAGCAGTGCTTGAACGATGGGGTCACTGCTAGTCATCGCCTGATTACGCTGTAGCAGAGACAAAGTTGTCGAAGAGAGGGGCACGGACTGGCGCTGGCGCAGGCCCTCGTAGCTGAGGAAGATAAAGGCTTTGTCCTTTTTGATTGCGCCGCCGCCATCGCCGCCGAATTGATTGCGGATGAAGGGAGATTGCTTGTTCGGCTGGAGAATGCCGTTGACCGACACCTCCGTTGGATTGGAGAAGTTGCGGGCGTCGAAGAAACTGTTGCGCGCGAATTCATAGGCTTCGCCATGCCAGGTGTTGACGCCCTGGCGGGTTGCGATGTTGACGATGGATCCGGAGTTGCGGCCGTATTCGGCGCTAAAGGTCGAGTTGTCGACTTTAAACTCCTCGACCGTGTTGATGGTCGGCTGGAAGGTGATCTGATTCTGATTGGGATCGCTCAGGTTGATGCCATTGATCATGAAGTTGACGCTGTCTTCGCGCGCACCGGCAGAGTTGAAGGAAAACGACCCCTGGCCGCGCAATGGAGCGGTGAGGAAGCCGTTGGCAGGTGGCGTGACGGAGCCGGGGATGAGTAGAGCGAGATCGACGAAGTGGCGGCCGTTCAGCGGGATTTCCTGGACCGTCCTTTGATTGACGACATCGCCGACAGAGACCGAGCTGGTTTCGATGACGGGCGCGTTGGCGGAAATTTCGACGGTGGTGGAGGTGCTCGCCACGTTAAGGGTGACGTTCTGGGTGGTATTGGTGCCGACAGAGACGACGAGGTTGTTTACCACTGTTTTTTGCAAACCGGGAGCGGAGACCTCAATGCGATAGTTGCCCGGCGCGAGGCCAGACAGAGCATATAAGCCGGCGCTATCGCTTTTGACCGGGTGAGTTTCGCCGGTGGCTTCGTTGGTGACCGTAATGGTGGCGTTCGGAACAACGGCGCCGCTGGCATCGGTAACGGTTCCCTGGATGCCGCCGGTGCTTTGCGCGAAAACGGCAGCGGCGAACAAAAGAAGATATGCGAGCGCGCGCAGGGGCGCGATTGTGCGTAAGTGTTTCATGAGCGAATTTAACCTCCCCGGCTGGTTGGCGCGAGGACCCTTGTGGGTTTAATTTTATCTGAGCGGGGGCGAGGGTTGAGGATCATTACAAAATTGGTACAGAAGTTTTGCAGGAGGCGGAAGCGGGAAGCAAGGAATTAGGAAGGCGCTGCCTGGAAAGCCCGGCCCACAACAGCGGGCAGGAAGTCAGGAAGTAAGGAAGAAGGAAGCAAGGAAGCAAGGAAGACGCAGTTAGAGCGCGGCATGGGCGTTGCGGTGACAGGTCGAGGGATTTCAGGCGGCGATTTGGTGGATTTCGCCGCCTATGTCCGCGGTTTTGGCTGCTCCGGACGCCGCTGTCGCCTTCAAATAGCGCTGTTCTTTCATCTGGAAGTTGATTTGAGCCGTGGCGTGACGCACCTGATGCAGTTCATCCTGCTGTTGCGAGCGTTTTTCGCGGCGCTTTTCGGCGGCTTCGGCATGCTGTTGCGAAACAAAGCC
>JAJPJN010000133.1 GCA_021324185.1 Terriglobia bacterium
CAGCTCCTCGAAATCCGTTTCGCCAAGGTCTCGGTAGCTCTATTGAGCAAAAACCACGCCCCCAAAGCCTCCGAACCCTGCGATTTTGAAGTCACCCAGGCCGGTTCGCCCGCTTAACGCACTGAAAATTCATTTATGCAAACCGATTCTCATCCCGATCTGCGTCTCCACGCTCCTCGTGTCATCGAGCTCGCCGCCATCGGCATGTCCAAACAGGATATTGCCGCCGATATCGGCATCCCGCTTCGCGACTTAAGCAATCTCTACCGCGACGAAATCAGGAAGGGTCTTGCGCGCGGCCATGAGCCCGTTCTGCGAAAGCTCCACCAGGTCGCTGCCGGCGGCGAAAACACCACAGTTCTCATCTTCTACGCCAAATCGCAATGTGGCTGGCGTGATACCGGCACGCCCTCGACACTCGCCAAAATCGTTCACCGCACGTTCACCGTCGCTCAGGACTGTAGCGCGCCAAAGGATTCAGTTGAGAACCCCGCGTCCGAATAGGCTGCTCAAGCCCGCGCAGTGGCGCGTCTTCACGTGCGATAAGCGCTTCCGCGTCCTCGTCGCGGGCCGCCGTTTCGGCAAAACAGAACTCGCCTTGTGCGAACTCCTGCGTGCCTCCTTCGACAGCCGTGGCGCCGTCGCCTGGTATGTCGCCCCTAGCTATCGTCAAGCGAAGCGCATCGCCTGGTCGCGCCTCAAAAATCTCGTTCGCAGCGATTCCGCTCTCACCATCAGCGAAACAGATCTCTCCATTCAGTTCCATGGCGGCGGTTCCATCGCCCTCCGCGGCGCTGACAACGTCGATTCACTCCGCGGCAACGGCCTTGACTTCGTCGTCCTCGATGAATTCGCCAGCATGAATCCGCAGGTCTGGTCCGAAGTCCTTCGCCCTGCCCTCGCCGATCGCCACGGACGCGCCCTCTTCATCGGCACGCCCCAAGGCCACAACCATCTCTATGACCGCTTCGAATTCGCGCAAAATCACGACGACTGGAGCGCCTTCAAGTTCACTACTCTCGATGGCGGCAACGTCCCAAAGAAAGAACTGATCTCCGCCGCGTCCGAACTTGACCCGCGCCTCTATCGCCAGGAATTCGAGGCCAGCTTTGAATCCACCGCGCTCGGCCGCGCCTATTACGCCTTCAATCGCGACATTCACGTCCGTCCCTTGAGCTACAGCCCGGCTAGCCGCCTCATCTGGTCTCTCGATTTCAACGTGAACCCCATGTGCTCGGTCATCGCGCAGCGTTCCGGCGACACAGTTAACGTAATCGATGAACTCGTCATCGAAGACGCCAATACTTGGATGGCCTGTCAACAATTTTGGCGCCGCGTTCAGCCCTACCGCCAGTACGGCGGCCTGCCTGTCGATATTTACGGCGACGCCAGTGGCCACCAGCGCCGCACCTCCGGTACCGATACAGATTGGAATCTGATCCGCCAGTTCTTCCTCCAACTTCGTGGTGAGGCCGTCGCCCACATCAAAGCCCTCAAGTCCAACCCCGGCGTCCGCGATCGAATCAACATCGTGAACAGCCGTCTGCTCAACGCCGCCGGTGAGACGCGCCTCTTCATCGACCCCCGCTGCAAAGAACTCATCAGCGATCTCGAGCGCGTCTGCTGGTCGACGGATTCCCTCGGCCAGCCCACCTCTGACCTCGATAAGTCAGATCGCACTCGCACCCACGCCAGCGACGCCCTCGGCTATTACCTCGCCCAGGCCTTTCCATTCACTGGCAAAATCGGCCCCCAGCCTGAGCGGCTGTTTTGAGTATCGCTTTGCTTCTGCAACTTCTGGAAATGAAAATCGCGTATGGCAATCCATTAGTAAGAATGGCCGGCTCTTTAAGTTCCCATTCGGCTTATGCCGATCCTTATCCAAATCAGGAAGCCCATGCTTCCGGAATCTCCTGGGCAGCCGTCATCGCCGGCGCCTTCGTCACCTCCGCGCTATCGCTGACCTTGCTCGCCTTGGGTGCGGGCTTCGGATTGCTTTCGGTCTCGCCCTGGTCGGGCAAAGGAATCTCAGCTACAGCCGCCGGCACAGCCGCTATCATCTGGCTGATCGTTATCCAAATTCTGTCCTGTGGACTGGGCGGCTATCTGGCGGGTCGGCTGCGCACTAAATGGGCGGCCATTCACAGCGACGAAGTGCACTTCCGCGATACCGCGCATGGCTTCCTGGTGTGGGCCGTGGCGGTCGTGGTCACGGCAGCATTTCTCGGTTCGGCGGCAACCGCCATGGTGGGAGGAGCGGCTACCACAGCCGAAATGGGCGGCGCCCAAAACACCTATTTTGTGGATTCGCTGTTCCGCTCCACCACCAGTACGACTACCGCCCCGACGCCCTCTGATGAAGCGCTGCGTGCCGAAGCGGCCGCCATTTTAGCCACCGCCCTGAAGCAGGATAATGCCGGAGAGGCTGACCGCGCCTATTTGGCGCAACTCGTTAGCGCCAGAACCGGGCTGAGCCAAGGCGCTGCCGAACAGCGCGTCTCCGATGTCATCCGCCAGGCGCGTGCCGCTGCCGACGCAGTCCGCAAAGCAACCGCCCGGCTCCTGCTCTGGACCTTCGTGGCCCTGCTGATCGGCGCGTTTTGCGCCAGCTATCTCGCAACCATCGGCGGACGCCAGCGCGACCGGTTAAAGCCCGTCTATACGTAGGAGAAAGACAAACTTAAATGCGATCGATCATACTTTACCTGATCGGGGTGCCGATTCCGATCATTATTTTGATTGCCGTCTTCACCGGCCACTGTTAGTGTCGGCTGTAAAAATAAAGGCTGAGCCCGTATAGGTGTACTTCGCGCACCGGCGTCCGCAGTAGCGGCCTTCAGCCGCACCGGCGAGCAGCTAGCTGGCCATACTCGGCGCGTAATAGAAGTTTTCGCCGAGGTAAATGCGCCGGACCTCGGGATCGCGGCTCAGCGAGTCAGGCGACCCGGCGCGGAAAATGCGGCCGTTGCTGATGATGTAGGCTCGATCCGTAACCGCCAGTGTTTCCCTCACGTTGTGATCGGTAACCAGGATTCCTATGCCGCGCCGCTTCAATTCCTGAATGATTCGCTGCAATTCGATCACCTGAATCGGGTCGATCCCGGAAAACGGTTCGTCGAGCAGAATGAAATCCGGTTGCAATACAAGCGAGCGGGCGATTTCGACGCGCCGCCGTTCGCCTCCCGAGAGCATGTAGCCTTTGCTGTGCCGCACGGTCTCGAGTCCCATATCGCTGATGAGCTGCTGCAAGCGCTCGCGCCGCTCGCGGCGGCTCAGATTCAGCGTCTGCAGAATGGCCATCAGGTTATCTTCCACGCTGAGCTTGCGGAAAACGGATGGCTCCTGCGGTAGATAGCTGATGCGCCGCCGCGCGCGCATGTACATCGGAAGCTGCGTAATAGGTTCGTCATCGAGCAGAACCTCGCCGGCTTCCGGGCTGATCAGGCCTACGATGATGTAGAACGACGTGGTCTTTCCGGCGCCATTAGGGCCGAGCAGGCCCACTACTTCGCCCTGTTCGACTCGCATGGTGACGTTGTCAACCACTTTGCGGCCGCTGTACGACTTGGAGATCTCTACCGTCTGAAGCGTCCGTTTTCGCGTGGTGGATTCCACTAAGCCGTTCAATGCTGCCATTTTGAGCGTATGTCCTATGATACGCGGTGGGTGGATCATGCAGCAGCCAAAAGCTTGAGGCAGCCGTCGCTACGGCTCTGGGTCCTCAGCCTGGTTGTTCTGCTAAGCTGCTTCCGTTTCGCCCACGTTCATCTTCTCTGGGCTGACGAAGACTATCACATCGCGGCTGCAATTCAGATTCTGCATGGCAAGATCCCGTATCGGGAGTTTTGGTATGACAAGCCGCCGCTCAGCGCATTCTATTATCTGTTGATCGATGGCCATTGGGGATGGCCGCTGCGGCTGCTCGATGCCGCCTACATTCTGGCGGCGAGCGCTCTTTGTTACCGCCTGGCGCGCTTCTGGTGGACGGAAGCCGAAGCGCTTATCGCCGCGCTTCTCTTTGCGTTCTACACGACGTTTTATCTGCCCTCTACGGTCATTCCGTTTGCGGCCGATGCGGTGATGATCGTGCCGCATCTCGCCGCCGTCTATTTCGCTGCGCGAAAACAGCCGTTTTGGGCGGGAGTGTTTGCGGCGATCGCGTTCCTCGCGAATGCCAAAGCTTTGTTCGTGTTGCTGGTGTGTGCTGTGTGGCTGTGGCCGGATTTGCCGCTGCTCGGCGCCGGCTTCGCGATTGTGACCGGTTGCGGCGCCCTCGCTTTATATTCGGCGGGCGCCTGGCCCGCTTATGTCGAGCAGGTATGGCGCTGGGGCGTCGTCTATGCGGAAGGTTCTCCAGTGGTCCATCCATTTCGCCTCGGTGTGCTGCGCACGGCGGATTGGCTGGGATTTCACTCGGCGCTTGCATTGGGTACGGCCTTCGCCCTCACTCGCTTCACCCGCGATGAAAAAGCCAAAATCGGAAGCTGGCTGGCGATTTCCTTTGCCGCGATTTGCCTGGGCACGCGCTTCGCGCCGCATTATTTTCTGCAGCTTCTGCCGGCCGCCGCGATTGCGGCCTCGCGCGGGCTGGTGTTCGCATACCGGCGCTATAAAACGGCGGCCGCCATTCCGATTGCCATTTGTCTGCTTATTCCGTTGATTCGATTTGGGCCCCGGTACTTCTCGCTTGCTTTTGACGATCTGAGGGGTGTGCCGCCGAACTGGATTGACGTCAATCTGGATCTGGATAGCCAGGATGTCGCGCGCCAGCTCAAAAAATTCGATCAGCCGGGCGACACGCTGTTTGTTTGGGGCTACCGGCCGGACATTTATGTCTATACTCGCCTGGTCTCGCCGGGGCTGTTTTGGGATTCACAGCCTCTCACGGGTGTTCCTGCCGACCGTCATCTCACCGCCACAGATGCGATCTACGGCGGGCCGGCCGCCGCCAACCGCCTGCTCCTGATTCGAACGCATCCTACCTGGATCGTCGACGGACTTGGTCTTTTGAACCCGAAATTGCGGCCGGAAGCCTATCCCGAACTGAAGCAATGGCTGTCGGCCTATCGCTTAGCCGCTCGAACCAGGCTCTCGTTGATTTACCGGTTAAATTCTCAATAATGGCCGCAGCCGGGCTTGACGAATGAGAAATCCAACATTTAATGTAAAGGCGGTAAACCTTTTGACCGATTCGGAGTTTCTCGACTCAAGGACTCTATGTCACCTCGCATGCTGATTAAAACCATCGCCTGGCTGGCACTCAGTGCCGCTCTGTGCCAAGCCCAGTCGCCAGCACTTTCGCATCGGGCCGCAAATCGTATCCAGGAACAGGCTACGTGGGGACCTCCGCAGAACAGCGACATCGTACTTGAAACCCAGGGCTTCGATGCCTGGTTTCAAGCGCAGGTTAGCGCCCCCATCTCGACCTATGGCGACCAGCCGCAGTTTGATTCCAAGGGCAATAACAACACCAATCTTGCGCCCATCCAGGTGCAGTTCTTTCAGAACGCCCTCAACAATCCGGACCAGCTACGGCAGCGCGTCGCTTTTGCGCTGAGCGAGATCTGGGTGATTTCCGAGCTGGAGGTGGTCAACGCGTCCGCATTTCCGCCGCTGATGCGGATTTTTCAGAATGACGCCTTCGGCAACTATGAGCAGCTCATGAAGGACGTCACGTTGAATCCGGGCATGGGCAAATTTTTGAACATGGCGAACAACGATAAAGCCAACAAAGCGAAAGGCACGTCGCCAAACGAGAATTACGGCCGCGAAATCATGCAATTGTTCACTTTGGGCCTGGCGAAACTGAACATGGACGGCACGCCTGTTCTCGATCAATCCGGCAACACAATTCCCACCTACACGCAGGCGGACGTAACGGCGCTATCGAACGCGTTCACGGGATGGACCTATCCGCCTATGCCGGGTGCGGTCACCAAGGGGCACAACCCGGCTTATTATTTGAACCCGATGGTGCCGATTGAGGCCAATCACGATATCACCGCAAAGACGATTCTCGGTACCGCCTTGCCTGCCGGGCAGACCGCTGAACAGGATCTGAGTGACGCGCTGCACATCCTCTTTATGCAGTCGAGTATGCCGCCGTTTGTGTCGAAGCAACTGATTGAGCATCTTGTTACCAGCAATCCCAGCCCGGCTTACGTGGAGCGGGTAGCAAACGTGTTTGCAAACAACGGCTCCGGGGTGCGCGGCGATCTTAAGGCAGTTATTTATGCGATCCTGACCGATCCGGAGGCGCGCGCCGGCGATACGGATGATAGCGGCGACACTTCCTTTGGGCATATGCGCGAGCCGGTCTTGTTCGTTCTAAATCTGCTGCGCGGGCTGCATGGCTCGCTCACCAGCACGAGCAATGCCGCAGGTACGGCGACTAATCTGGGGCAGCAGTTATTCTATGCACCCAGCGTCTTCAGCTATTTCTCGCCAAGTTATCGCACCACTATAGGGCTGACGGGACCGGAATTCCAGATATACTCCACCCAGACCTCAGCGAATCGCGCCGACGCGGTTTACAACGCGATCTACGGAGGACAATTGGATGCCGGCACTAAGTTCGATATCAGTAACTTCACCGCCGCAGCGGCGGAGGGCAACGGGAAGCTGACCGAAATGATCGGCGCCATACTTTTCCATGACGATATGTCAACGGATCTGCAAAATGCAATTTCGCAAGCCTTAACGCCGTTGACATTGCCGAGCGACAAAGCAAAAGCCGCACTGTACGTGGCACTCACGTCGGGCGAGTATCAGATCATCCACTAATTACAGAAAGGAAAGTTTCACATGCTATCAAGACGTGGATTTGTCAAAGTAGGTGCGGCGTCGGTTGCCTCTCTGGCACTGCGCCCATTTGGGTTGCTGCCGGCACTGGCGCAATCGGGGTCGTCCGGCTACCGGGCGCTCGTTTGCGTGTTTTTATTCGGCGGCAACGACTCCAACAACATGGTGATCCCGGTGGATGACGTGAATTTCCAGGCATACACGAAAATTCGCGGCAGCCTGGCGCTCACGAGTTCAGAGTTGACACAGACCGTTTACGCGGCGAGTGGCAACGCGCCGTATGCGTTCCATTCGGACCTCACGGAGCTTGCTTCGATGTTCGCGAACAAGGAACTGGCTGTGGTGGCGAACGTCGGGAGCCTGGTCCAGCCGACTACGCGTACGCAGTACCAGCAGCAGCAGGCGCCTGTGCCGCTGAACCTGTTCTCCCATTCCGACCAGCAGCTTCAATGGCAGACCTCCATTCCATCCGGGCACAGCGCAACCGGATGGGCCGGGCGCGCGGCAGATTTGGTATCGTCACAAAATTCATCCAACTTCCCGACGTTCTTGTCCGTTGCAGGCAACAGCCTGATGGGTACCGGCGCAACCACGCAACCGGTCGCGCTGAGCCCGGGCCAGTCGCTGGACCTCAAAGGGTTCAACGGTACGCCCGCCTCGAACGCGCGGTTGAGCGCGCTTGAGAACCTGTTAACTCTCGAAACAGGTCTCAAGCTGGTGCAGGCGTCCAATGCCGTTCTGTCTGACAGCATTAACGACGCCAAGGCGCTGGATGCAGCACTCGCCAAAGCGACGCCGCTCAAGACCACGTTCCCCAAGACCGGCTTGGGCGCGCAGCTACAGCAGGTAGCGCAGATCATCCAGGTGCGCGACGGCCTCGGCATGAACCGGCAGATCTTTTTCGCTTCACTCGGAGGATTCGACACCCACACGGTGGAGTTGGAAACGCACAAGCAGCTTTACCCGCAGCTTAGCCAGGCGCTGGCCGCATTCAGCAATGCGCTTATCGAGCTGGGAGTTGAGAACAACGTCACGACGTTCACCGAATCCGATTTCAGCCGCACCTTCCAGCCAACTACCGGAGATGGAAGCGACCATGCGTGGGGCAGCCACCATTTGGTGATGGGCGGCGCGGTCAAGGGCGGCGATGTCTACGGTAAGTTCCCAACGTTTGTTCTAGGCGGGCCGGACGACACCGATACGCGCGGCCGCTGGATTCCGACGCTTGCGATCGATCAGTACGGCGCGACCCTCTGCCAGTGGTTCGGAATTGCGCCGGGTGATCTCCCGAAGGTATTTCCGAATTTCGCGAACTTCGGCTCGCAGACGATCGGCTTTCTGGGATAGCAGCGGCTGGCTGAAGAGGGAAGGCGCAACCTGAAGAGAATGGCGGGGACGACGGGGCTCGAACCCGCGACCTCCGACGTGACAGGCCGGCGTTCTAACCAACTGAACTACGTCCCCTTTTGCAGATTAACGTCGGACACAGGCAGGATAGCACAGCATGGGCGTAAGCAACGGAGCCGCTAGGCCACTTTCGCAGCGGCGTTTTCAAGCCAGGTGCGCATCTGGCTGGCGCTGACCAAACCGGCTTGTTGAAATAGCAGGCGGCCGTTCCGGAATACCGCAAAATTCGGAATGCTTTGGACGCGGTAGCGGTTTGCCAGCTCGGGTTGCGTTTCTGTATCGACCTTTAAGACCACGGCGCGGCCAGCCATGCTTTGGGCTAGCTCATGCACCTGGGGCGCGGCCGCGCGGCAGGGGCCGCACCAGGCAGCCCAGAAATCGACCAGTACCGGGACTGGCGATTCCTGGGTGATGGCATCGAAAGCCGCTTGATCGACATCAAGCGGCTCGCTGAGCGGAGGGAGAGGCGACTTACATGATCCGCATCGTCCCGTATGTGCCAGATGCTTTGCCGGAACGCGATTGCGAGCTCCACAGGATGGGCAGGCGCGGAGTAATGAGTACGCCAACTCAACAACTCCTTAGGGGATTTACCGCGAAGTGGAACTCGCGGCCGCGGAACGCGTCCCCTGACGCTGGGCCCGCTCGCGCCGCAATTCCTGTTCGGCGCGGCGCCAGTCTTCTTCGGGTGATCCATGCGGGCAACCGCGCTCGTGCCAGCATTGGTACGCGCGCGCCGCAATCTCTTCGTTCGTGGGCCCGAGGTCCGGGTTGGAAAACGGCTCATCCGGAACGTTCCACTCGCCGCGAGGCGCATTGCCGGTTCCGCGCGCGCCGGGCACCACGTTGGGAGCAGGTGATTCGCCGGGCTCGCCCGGGGAAAGGTGCGTCATTCCGGCGCCTGCGCCGGCTCCGCCTTCAACGCCAGAGTAATCCAGGCCGCGAGCACCAACCGACATGTTCGGACCTGCCGCAACGGTGTCGTTTATACTCAGCCCACGCCGCCGGGCCCGCAACTGAGCCTTTTGCTCCGGGGTAAGCTGATGCTCCGGGATATTTTCAAAATCGCCGGCCGCGTCCACCGGCAACTGGTCCAATTTGGGATCGATCATCGAACGCCTCCACTTTTATGGACTGCTTTGTAGAAGGTTTCTTAACGAAAAACCGGGAGTGGGAAGGCCCAGAATAAGTCCCATCTTCCGGGAGGACTTATCTGAAGCGGAGAGGTGGTAGCTAAATTCTTCAAAAATGCTTCTATTCCGTGTAAACTAGTCAGAGGTACAACATTTGAATCTTTTTTCCTTCCTGTTTCCGGCGCTACGCCGCTCCGTCCGCTAGCCCGGCATGTATCCACCCAGAAGTTTCCCGCCTCGCCGGCCCAAAGTCCGAGAAAACGTCAACGAGATGATCCGAGCTCGTGAAGTCCGTGCGGTATTTCCCGACGGAACGGTCGAGATCATGCCGACGCCGGCGGCAGTGCGCAAGGCGCAGGATTTGGGGCTCGACCTGATTCTGATTGCTCCGACGGCGGAGCCGCCGGTTGCCAAAGCCATGGACTATGGTCAATGGCAATACGAGCAGAAGAAAAAGCAGCACGACGCCAAGAAAAAGCAGCACGTCATCCAGGTGAAGGAGCTGAAATTCCGCCCCAACACGGATGACCACGATTACGAATTTAAGAAAAATCACGCCATCCGGTTTCTCAAAGACGGCAATCGCGTCAAGGCAGTGGTGCAGTTCCGAGGGCGTGAGATCGCGCACGTGGAACTCGGCAAAAAGCTGTTACTGCGGTTCGCCGAAGATCTGGCCGGAGTCGGCTCGATTGAGGGCCAGCCGCGGCTCGAAGGCCGCAATGCGCATGTCATTATCAGCCCGGTAAAAGGCGTGCCAGCCGCAAAAGAGAAATCGAAGGAGCCGGCCGGTGCGCCGGCGGACGGTGCCGGAGCCAAGGAAGAGCCGCAGTAAGATGGCTTACTGTTGCTTCCTGGCGGATTTCCCAGTTTTGCGACTCCAAGTACTGTATTGATATAAAGTTCTTCGGAATCATGGGGTTAGCCGATCCCATATCCGGACAATTTTTCTTGACCTCTAGCGTGACCTAAAGTATACTGCCGCCAAGCAGTCAACTTCCAGAGCTTGCAGGAGGTCTTCCGTGACTTCAGTTCGATTGTTGCTTGCCTTGGCGCTTTTGCCCGCGGGCGTGGGCATTCTAGGAGCGCAGACATCGCTAACAAATGGTAATGTCACCGGTACGGTAACGGACCCGACAGGGGCAGCGGTTCCCGGGGCCACGGTCACGCTGACAGACGAGTCAACGCACAGCGTGCTGACGACCACCACGAACACATCCGGGCTGTACCTTTTCCAAAACGTCAATATCGGGACATACACGCTTTCTGTAGAGAAGGCCGGGTTCCGCAAAGAGGTGGTTCCGCATCAGTTGGTCAGCACGGGTACGAACCTGACGCTGAATCTGACTCTGCAGATCGGCGCGACGAGTGAGACGGTGGAGGTGCGCGAGGTAGCCGGCGCAGAACTCCAAACGGAGAGCGCGACCATGGGGACCAGCTTAGGCGGCTCAGCCGTGCTGCAGCTTCCGAGCATCAATCGGGACGTATCGTCGCTGGTTTTCTACCAGCCGACGGCTGCACCGACATTCAACGGGGCCGAAGGAAACATCACCAGCGGCCAGGTAGCTGGAGCCATGGCTGACCAGAACACGTTCATGCTCGATGGCGGCAACAATACCAGCGATCTGGACGGCGACAATGCGACGTATATCGGGCACAACGGCTCCGGCGTGATGCCGACGCCGGCCGAGAGCGTAGAGGAATTCCGCGTGAACACGAACAACATGACGGCGGATTTCTCGATGTCTGCCGGGGGGCAAGTGATGGTTTCGACCAAGCGCGGAACGGAGCAGTTTCACGGCTCGGCCTATGACTGGTTCCAAGGCGACTGGCTGAATTCGAACGATTGGAATAACAACTTCAACGGCATTGCGAGGCCGAAGGGCCACTTCAACCGGTTCGGTGGCGCGTTAGGCGGCCCGCTAACGCCATCGATGCTGGGCGGCAAGACGTATTTTTATGTGAATTACGAAGGGCAGCGCTTCCCGCGTTCCGGCCCGTACACGGCGGTGGTGCCGTCGAACACATTGCGGCAGGGAATCATCGAGGAGCGCAATGCAACGGGTAGTGTTGTGCAATATAACGTTGCCAACTACGACCCGCTGGGGCTCGGGTTCAACCCGGTGATCAAGAGTATCTGGAACACCTACATGCCGCAATGCAACACGCTGAATGCGGGCGACCACGGGCTGAACACGTGCGGATTTATCGGGCAGTTGAATTATCCGCTGACGAATGATTTCGGCGTGGTGCGAATTGATCACGATTTTGGATCGAAATGGCGGTTCTTCGGCAGCTACCGGTATTACCGCCAGCCGAATCCGACGACGAATCAGGTGGATATCGGCGGGCTGTTGCCGGGCGATAAGCTGGGCGTTCCCGCGGTTGCCTCGACGACCATCGATCAGCCGCGCTATATCGTGGCGGGCATCACCGGCACCATTTCACCCACGCTGACCAACGATTTCCATTTCAGCTATACGCGCAATCAGTGGCAATGGCTGCGCGCCGGCGCCGGGATCGCGCAGTACCCTGGTTTGGGCGCGCCGCTGGCGATTAACGGCGATAACAGCCACACGTCCGGAACGCCCGGATTAGTGCCGCTGAATATCAACACGCAGGATGCCCGCCCGCGGCTGTGGGACGGCCATGATTACGATTTCCGCGACAACGTCAGCAAGATCGCGGGGACACACCTGATCCAGTTCGGCGGCGAATTTTTCCCGGAGCGGTGGAAATTTGACCGTTACGACAACGTAGTGGGCGGCCTGACGCAGCTCATTTATCAAGTGAGCAGCTCGGGTATCAACATTCCCAGCTCGCTTCTGCCCGCCGGGTTGCCGACGAATGAAGCCAGCAGCTTCAAGCAGTACTATTCAGACCTGCTGGGCCTGGTGTCGTCAACGAACGTGGTGGTGACGCGGCAGGGAGCGCAGTTATCTGCGAACCCGATCGGCACGCCGGTTCACTCCAACGTCCGCGACAATCTTTGGAATCTCTACTTCAATGACACCTGGAAGGTGCGGCCGAACTTCACGGTGAGCTATGGCCTGAACTATCAGGTTCAGTATCCGCCGACGGAAGCGCATGGCGTGCAGGACATCATGGTGTATGCCAGCACCAACCAGCCCGTGTTGCTGACCGATTACTACAACAATATTCTGCAGGCGGCCAGTCAGGGGCTTGTGTACAATCCGGCGATTGGATTCAGCCCGATCGGCGCGGTGAAGGGACTGAAATATCCGTACCAGTTAGACTATGGCGAATTTGCGCCGCGCGCTTCCATCGCCTGGACGCCGGATGTGAAAGGCGGCTGGCTGGGTGCGCTGCTGGGCGATAAAGCGACTGTGATTCGCGCCGGATACGCGCGCATCTATGGCCGCAACCTGGGTATCGACCTTGTCTCGACGCCGGTGCTGGGCGACGGATTCCTGCAGCCGGTGAGCTGCACGGACCCCACCAGCACGGGAGCGTGTACGAAATCGCAGGGCGCGACACCTTCGACTGCGTTCCGCATCGGAACAAACGGGTTAGTAGCTCCGGTGGGCGCGATTGCTTCCACGCTGCCGACACCGGTGGTGCCGGGGGTGAACGCTCCTACGGCAACCCTGCTCGAGACGCTGGATGGAAACTTCAGGCCGAGCAATTCCGATCAGATCGACATCAGCATCCAGCGCCAGTTTAAGGGCAACACGCTTCTGGAAGTGGGTTATGTGGGTGTGTATTCACGGAATCTATACGCGGGCGTCGAATTCAGCCCGGTGCCGTGGATGATGAAGTTAAACGGGCAGACCTTCGCGCAGGCTTACGACAATCTGTTTTTCCAACTCTGCCCGTCAGGACGCGTTCTGACCTGCGCGCCGGGTACGGTGACGCCGCAACCTTTCCTCGAGGCTGCGCTGGGCGGCATTCATAGCTCCTATTGCGCCGGGTATTCGAGCTGCACGGCGGCGGTGGTCGCGAATGAATCCTCTAACATCACCGGCAACTACGTGGCGACGATGTGGAGCGATCTGGATAGCAGTTTCGTGTTCGGTCCATCGATTCCGAGAGATGCAGGGCAGTGCGGCACATATTGCTACGCGACGACTTCATTTGGTTACTCGAATTACAACGCGCTAACCGTATCGCTGCAAAAACGCAGCACCAATTGGACTATGCTGGCGAACTTTACCTACGGGCACGCGCTTGGGACCATCGGGCTGAACCAGGCATATACGTTTGATAGCTTGAACGATCCGTGGAATCCGGGCGTGGATTACGGGCCGCAGTTCTTTGACCGCAAGTTCACGTTTAATCTTTTGGGGTCGTATCAACTGCCGTTCGGTAAAGGCCAGAAGTTCGATGCAGGAAATCCGGTGATCAACGAGATCATCGGGGGGTGGGTGATCTCGCCGATCTTTTCATATGGCAGCGGCCTTCCGCTCGATGTCTACACGGGCTCCGGCGAAGAGTGGGGCATCACGGGCGCAGACTCCAACGGGTGCAGCGCCGTTCCGATCAATCCCAACATGAGTTACGGAAACGCTCCGGTGTTTAACGCAACCATTACGGACCCGACGATCGGCGCAAACGGCTTACCGGCGAATGGCGGCAGCGGAGTGTTCTTGTTCAACAATCCGGCTGCGGTGTTTAACAACTTCCGGCCGAACCTGGTGGCCTATGACGGGCGCTGCGGCGGCGGCGGCACGTTGCGCGGCCAGCAGCGCTGGAATCTGGATCTGGGCCTCACAAAGGATGTGCGGATCACCGAGCGGGTCGGGATTCAACTGTATGGGCAGGCGTTTAACGTGCTGAATCATATGGAATGGGGCGATCCATCGTTGAGTTTGCAAGATCCTGCCGATTTCGGCGCTCTGGAAGGCCAGTACAATGCTCTCTCACTCGGCAATGCTCCGGGAGCAGCGGCAAATTATACGCGCATTATTCAGCTCGGAGTGAGAATTCACTTCTAAGAACGAGGAAAGGTTAGTCGCGCTTCAGTGGAAACGGCTCCGGTTTGCGCCGGAGCCGTTTGTTTAAGTAGAAGGGCTGAGCGTGCCTTAGTCGCCCATGGCGGAGCCGACACTTGTAAATGCCTTGGCATACGAATGGCGTCTAACACTCACAGCCGCTGGGAGATCCGTCAGGAGTCCTTAAGAACCACAGATGGGTTTACTCTAGTTACTCGGAGTGCGGGATAGCACGACGCGAGCGTAATTATGCACGCAGATATTAAAACCACGATCGTGGCGGCCGGCAAACTTGTGCTCACGGGGACTGACACGACTGATCGAAGGGCTCTAGCGATGAAAAAGGATGCGCAAACGCCTGGCACCAATCCGGTAGCCACGATGATGAGTGCCTGTTTGAAAAAGAGGCTGAGCACATCGGAAAACGCTGCTCCCACAGCCAACCTGACTGCCACTTCCCTTGTTCGGCGTGCTGAATGGTATGCAATAACGCCCCAGACCCCCAGCACCGTAAGTGGGAAAGCGAGAAAACCAATCCCGCCAACCAACAGAGCCTGAAGGTGAGGAACACCGAGTTCTTGCTCCTGCATTTGATCGAAGGTGGACAGCCCCGTCACAGTGGCCGCCATATCGAGGCCGGAAACTGTGTGTCGCAATTCCCGCCATACTGACGATGGATCGTCCTTCGACGTGTTAACTAACAGCCACATCTGGACAAGGGGTTTTTGATAGAACGAGACATATAATTCAGGAGTGTGGCGGCGCACGAGCGAGAAGTGATCAATATCGGCAACGACTCCCACGATGGTAAATGGGGCGGCGCCGAGGTTGTGAATCAGGATCTGCTTTCCAAGCCCCCCGGCTGTCCCCATTTGTTGTCGTAGCGTTTCGTTAATTATCACAATTGGAGCAGCCGACGAACGGTCGAGCTCGGAAATGCCCCGACCGGTGGTGATTCTCGCACCAACGGTTCGAAAGTAGCCTGGCGTAATCACAAAAAGATCGGCATGTTTAATCCGTTCGTTATTATCGTTTGCTGACGACGAGACTGCTAGTTGTCCTCCTTCCGGCAAGCTAAGTGCACTAACAGCTGCACACGAAACGACCCCTGGCAAGCGTTCAATCCGTTCGAGTACAGAAGAGTAAAAAGTTACTCGCTGCACCGGGTCAATGTAATTTACCACCGGAGGTCTGATGTTAGCCACGACTACGCGATTGGCGCGTCTACCAAATTCCGATTTAAGTAGACCTCGATAGTTCTGCACAAGAAAAGTTGCACTGGCAAGCAGCATTACAGAAAGAAAGACCTGAAGAGCGGCAAGTGCCTCGTGAACCGTAAGAAATCCCGGTCGTTGAATGGCCAGTTGCGAGGACCCGGGTAAAGGAGTTCGAAGAGCAGACCGCACGACAAACAAAGCAGGAACGATCCCGGAAGCGACGCCGAATACGATAGAGGCCGCTATCGCGGCGATGACCAGTATGGGAGTGGGGTAAAGAACTCGAGTATTACCTATAAGGCTGTAGTGAATAGCTATCCGTGAAAGTGCTGGGGCCGCGGATCGGCTCATCAATACGCCAATTAGTGCTCCAACGAAGGAAAAAGCTATGTTCTCGATCAACAGCCCACGCAAAACCTGCCCACGCGATGCCCCAACCGCAAATTGAATCGAGAGTCTCCGGATATTGGCGAGTTGGCGAGATAGCCAGATAATGCTGACGTTCATCAAGGCAATGCATAGCAGAACGACTGCCGCCGATATCAAGAGTGCGAGAAGCCGCGAGGAATCGCGAATTACCTGCTTACGAAGTGGAATAACGCTGAACGACCAGTCTTTGTTGGTGAAAGGATATAAACGCTGAAGTCGTGTCGCGATTGAATGAGCTTCAGTTTGCGCGCTCCGAAGCGTTACATGTGGACCTAAGCGCCCGAGAACGTAATACCCGTGAAATCGACGTGTAGCTCCAACTGGTGACGTTTCTGAAGGTATCCACACTTTAACAGGCGTCGCTACAAGCGGGTAGGGGAAAGTAAATTCCGGAGGCATGATACCAACCACGGTGTAAGGCTTCTGATCAATGGTAATCAACCGCCCAAGTGTATTCGATGCTCCAGAGAACCAATCCTTCCAGCAGGTGTAGCTCAATATGACCACTCGCCCACCCGCTGCAGAGAAATCGGCCGCTCCAAATTCCCGGCCCAGCATCGGCTTAATGTTTGTTATGGTCGAGAGCGGAGAGGAAACAAACGCCGCTGACACCTCCTCTTGTCTCCCATTAAGTTGCATAACGGGGCTGTGGTGTGTGAAGCACAGCAGGTCGGTAACGGAGTGTGAGCCAGTGCGGAAATCAAAGAAGTTGGCGGGTGATAGAGTAACCTGTGGAAGCTTTTGATGTAGATTAGATTCCCAGATCGTGACAATCCGGGACGCATTAAATGGTAGTGGTTGCAGCAGTAAGTGGATCGCAGCAGCGGCGATGGTGATATTGAGCCCGAAACCGATTCCTAAAGAAAGACATGAGACGGCAAGAAAAGAAAGGTCTTTAATCAGGGAACGGAGCGCCAGTATAATATCCTGTTTCATGTCGCATAATACCGTGGCATTCTGAAAAGGTTACTAACTTCGGTAAAGTTCGACTCGGGTCCACACGGCGGCCAATGCGCGATTACGTCGCCCGCAGACCCGAGCCCATGTCTGATTGTCATTCCGTATTGTCAAGACAAATTTGTGTGGGGTCATTGCAGACACACTTGCTGCCGCAGGGACCGCATGGTAAACCGTCACACGTCGGTGTATCTGCGAGAGCTTTTTGGCTCACGACAGTCGACGTTGAAACTGCGACCATGACAGTTCCTGTGGTAAGCGCGAGTACCCATACGGCACCGCCCAGACTCAGAACCAGCTTTTTCATTTGTTCACCTCCTTTCTGTTGGGACTTTGAAGAAAACCCTTCACGACACAGGTGCCTAGCGAATTACCAGATTCAAACTCGCAAGTACATCTGGTGCCACAGTCCTTTGGTTGGCGGCAAGGGAGGCCATCGCAGGCAGGACTGAAGGTGGTTCGCTGATAGGTGTAGTGCGGGTGTATGAAGCGATCAACTAGCGCTATCACCACGACCGCTAATATCACGAGGATACAAGCAAGTAAGATACGTTTTATTAGCGGTGGGGTTGGCAGCATAAAGTTACCCAGCAAAAGTGAGTATCTTATCTACAGCATCGGTTGACAGAACTCCTGTCCAGGACCCTTTCACCACCCCGGAATGGTTCAGGAGGATAGTGTCAGGCGTCATTCTCAGGCGGTAGGCCAGAATGGTTTGCGGATCCATGTTTCGCAGAATCATGAGGCGGCGCATGTTGTGGGCGTCGATGTAGTCCGCGCGGGTAATGTTAGCCAAATCAATCGCGATTATTCGAAAGTTGCTCGAAAACTTATTGCTTATTAATCGCGTCCAATTGGGCCAGTTTTCTTCGCATACTGGGCAAGCAGGACTGTAAATCAGGAGTAGAGTGCCCCGTTTATCGCGATCGCCGAAGCCAATCGCGACGTCGGCATTATCCAGAGTTTTGCCATGCAGAGCGGGCATCTTGGCTCCGAGTGGAAGGTCAATTTGGCTGTGAATGTCCGTTATCGTATCCACTAGGCGTCGATTGCCCAGAAACATAATTCCATTCGAGACGAGAAGCAGGAATATGCATGCGCCCAACCCCCACTTCACCCAATCTTGATTCTGCTTAATGGTGGGAACTGTTTTTAACATATAAGCCCTTTCCACGAACCACGCGCTGAGATAATTGTTAAAGCATGCCGATGCTGCTAAGTAGGTCGTTTTCTTGTTTGGCGTCGAGCTGTCCTATCCATACACGACGGACCATGCGTGTTCGATCGATCAAAATTAGTGTTGGGGTTCCAAGAATCTGAAGGGACTTGAGAGGAACTTCCGCTCGAACATCGATATCTAAGGCGTGTCTACGGAGGTAGGACCGGGCAACGTCTGACGAATCGGGGGCCACTACCAGAAGGCGGAGTTGCTTTGGGTTGGTGTGTGTTTTTGCAACGTTATATAGACGTCGGTAAAATGGCATGCTCGATTCGCAAAAGTGGCAACCGACCCGTACAGCGAGTATGAGCGTTTGGTTCGCTTCGCCAGTTACAATGCTACGTGGTATTCGGTCTCCGGGACCCGCATTTCGCGGAGGACCGGCGGGATTATAGGTGAAGTTGGAGTACCTAAAAGCCGAGGCCAAAAAGAGGAGTGACACAGCTACGGCACATCCAATTAAGGCAGGGAGAAGGCTCCTTCGGGAGGAAAATCGAATGTCATTGACAAACGGAGTCATACTGACCTCCTTGTATCCAGCCGGTTGTTAGGCTAGCGTGGAAGCAGCATAGCTCCGATCTGTGGGAAAAG
>JAJPJN010000087.1 GCA_021324185.1 Terriglobia bacterium
GCAATTCGATCTTCGGATTAGTCTGGAGCTTTTTGAGCATATCCAGGCCGCGGCGTCCACGGTTGCGCTTGAGCTTGTCCGAACTGTCCGCGATGCCCTGAAGCTCCTGGAGGACGAACCGAGGGACGATCAGCTTCGTGTCGATAATGCGAGTATCGCACAGGTCCGCGATGCGGCCGTCGATAATTACGCTCGTATCCAGAATCTTGTAGCTCTTCTTGAGCTGCTTTTCGCCGCCGAAGATTCCCCCCAGTGCAGAGAGGTTCAGCAGGTCGCCCTTATTGGCGCCGACGATTAATCCCACGTACGCCATGAGTAGCATGACCATGATTTGCAGGAAGCTGCGCAGTGGGCTTTCCGCGAGGCTGTCGCGGATGACAAGAGCGAAAAGGTAGGCACCGAAAATTCCCAGGATGCTGCCGATAGCGGCCCCGATCAGGCGCTTAAGCGTCACCCGCAGCAGCCGCCATTCGAAGATAACAATGGCGACGCCAAGGAGAGCGCCCACGACAGCGTCGATGTTTGGGTTCAGGCCAAAAGGATGGATTCTGTAACAGGTAAAAGCAACAAAAGCAATAAAGATGAGACGTACAAGAATCAGGTCCACTGTACTTCCTCCCCGGGCCCCGCAAACAAACGCAGGTCCCGTGCCGGCCACCTCCAAACGAACCTCCCGCCGGCTGTTCTATCGGAGCCCGTTATGAAATGAAGGTCGGCTCCATGCCCCACACATCGGGGCCAAATATTAACGCCAAGAGTATATACCTGCTTCAATGGATCGAATGTGCGCCGAAATACGCAGCCGCTCTTCTCCGGAGCTAAGGCGTACACTTTAGGCCATGAAAGCCGTCGTGATCTCGCGGCTCGGCGGACCGGATGTGCTTGAAGTGCGCGATGTTGCCGAGCCCAAACTCGAAGCCGGCGAGGAACTGGTCAGTGTCGAAGCCGGCGGCGTCAATTTCGCCGATACTATGGCCGCGAGCGGCGGATATCCGGGAACCCCCAAGCCTCCGCTGGTAGCCGGTCGCGAATTCTGCGGCACCCGCGCCAGAAATGGCGAACGCGTCATGGGCTACACGCAATGGGGTGCATTCGCCGAGAAGGTTGCGGCAAGATCGGCCCTGCTTTGGCCGGTTCCTATGGGCTGGAGCGCGCCCGAGGGCGCCGCGTTTCCGGTCAATTTTTTCACCGCCTACTTCGCCTATTCGAAGGCAGGCCTGACACCGGATTCAATCGAGCCGGTGAAGCTGAAGCACACCCCGCGAGTACTCATCCATGCGGTAGCCGGCGGGGTCGGCACTGCGGCAGTGCAGATCGGCAAGCTGCTGGGCGTTGAGATGTATGGCACGTCATCATCTGACGAGAAACTGCAAAGAGTGAGAGAAATGGGCCTGCAGCACGCCATTAACTACCAGCGCCAGGATTACGAAGCCGCCATCAAGGAGCTGACCTCGGGTGAGGGTGTCGATGCTGTCTTTGAAATGCTGGGCGGCGAGCACGTGGCAAAGAGCGCACGCTGCCTGCGGGATTTCGGCCGCGTCATCGTGTACGGGACTGCAACCGGGCAACGCGCCCAACTCGATCCCGGTCTGCTCTATGCGAAAGGAAGCAGCGTGCACGGCCTATGGCTCACCTATCTATCGCAGAAACCGGAGCTCATGCAGCAGGCCTGGCAGCAGCTTTCTTCGTGGGCCGCGCAGGGTCGCCTGCGCCCGGTAATCGGAGATGTGCTGCCGATGGAAAAAGTACGGGATGCCTATCGCTTGCTTCTTGAAAGGAAGAACATCGGGAAGGTAGTGGTCACTATTTAAATCGTTTTGCCGCGCATTGCTCTCCGAAGCGCATTAGTGCGTACCCTCGAATTCACTAACCAGTTGGTCGTGCCGCTTGGCTGCCGCTTGCACGAGTGCGCTGAAAATCTTGCGCGAGTTCGCATCGTCATCAAACGACCGTTCCGGATGCCATTGCACGGCCAGCACGAAGTGGTCCGGAGACGTTCCCTCGATCGCCTCAATGACTCCGTCCCGAGTGCACCTGGCGACAATCCTCAGCCCATCTCCGACTACCTCCGCCGACTGGTGATGGCTTGAGTTAACCGGCAGCATCGTTCCCGGGGTGGCATCAAGGATTTCGGCAAGCTTTGACCCAGGCACGACCTCCACATCATGGGCGACCGTTATGTTTCTGCCCGCCTCATGATTGACGCCCGTTTCAATATGCTGCAGCAAGGTTCCCGTGCGATACACGTTGAGAATCTGCAACCCATAACATATCCCGAGCACCGGTTTGCGCATGTTGTAGGCGTCCTGCAGCAGCAGTTCATCAACCGTGTCCCGTTTGGGGTCGGGCGCCTCGGTTTTTGCATGTCTCTCGGCAAAATATTTTGCGGGATCGACATCAGCCTTGCTTCCAGGCAGCAACACAGCATCGCAGCGTTCGATGAGCTTCATTACTTCGGCAGGCGTGCGGTCAAGTGGAATCCGCACCGGCTCTGCGCCGGAAAGTTCGACAGCGCGTTCATATTGCGGAATGGCGCGCTGGGCGTATTCGGGCTCGCCAGAATGCGGCAAAGGAATCGCGATTCGCGGCTTCATGAATCAATCCGCCCGGCTCATCTGCCGTTCCATGCGGTTGAGAGTCTTTGCCCGGCGGTAATGCCCAACCTCAAGAAAAATTGCGGATACCAGAACGATTGCGCCAACGATCGCTGCCGCCGGCGCAGCAATGAAGCGATATGCAACCCGCAAATCAGGAGAGAAGCCGCGCAGTTTCGCAGCCAGCAATACTGCGCAAATTCCCAAAAACAGGCTGATAGCGAACGAAAGCAAGGTAACAATGACGGTCACTGCCAATATCCGGACCGGAACAAAATACCAGCGTGGCTGGCGAGGAGAACTCTCGAGGAACTTGGGCATGATCGACTAGTTCAGTTTAAACCAGCAAATAAGCTCCTAAGGCTGAGATGCTGCGCTAAAATAACCAGAATGTCTCAAGCGGCACAGGCCATCACTCGGGCTCCCTCAGACGTGGTCCGCGAAAATCCAGTTTCCCAGGCGGCGAACGGAATCTGCTACGCCGTTGCCGGGGAGATGAATATCTCCGCCGCAGATCTTGAGCGGATGGTCGCCTGTGTGCCGAAAGCAATCTCGGGCGCGCTGCAACGCAAGGCATATTACTTTGTTCCGCTCACAGTCAACCAGGGTGACCAGACCGTGATTGCTGACCGCTACGACGTCTCGCTCAGCGACAATGCCGTCTGCCACCGCAATCTGGAGCTTGGAAATTCGCAGTGCGTCTTCATCTCTACTCGTCTGATGGATGACAAGTTTTCCATAGCCTTCGAGTTCTACATCAACGTAGGACACGCATTTGTAGAGCAGGCCGGAGTTTCGCGCGAATTCTGCGATCTGGTTTGGAAACAGGCCGAGGCCAGCGTTCGCGGTGAGACTTCGCTCGATGCCTGGGAATCGCGAAAGCTTGCCACTGGCCACGGCGCTGATACTGAGAAGCACAAGAACGACTACCTCGCGGCGGCATTCTCCGACGCAATTTCGATTTATTTGCTCTCGTTGTTTCTCGACGTGGATTACCAGGACCTGCGCGAGCGCGACTATCCTTTACTTGCTCCGGCTGCGATGGCAGAACGCCTGCGCAAAATTTCCGAGCTGTTCCCACCTAACCCCGGTTTTGAGTTCGCTGTTTATTACCGCAGGCGAGGTTAATTCTTCGCGGTCGAATAAACCCTTACCGATTGCGGATGGTTCTCGCTAGAAGAAGCGAACTGGCCACGGACTCGACAGTTATCAGCGCAAGTGAGCTCAAACAAAGAATGCACCAGGTTCGCAACACGAATCCTTCGATGTAAGTGAGGTAAAGCGAGAATCCCAACCCCGCAAGCGAGACAACCGTGAGCAGAAGTGGAGTTTCCGCTTTTTCGCGATACACCGTAGCAAAGGCGAGTATGAGCACATATCCGAGGAGCCCGATCAAAGCAACGGGAACGCCGAGTAAAGTCGAGTAAACGCTGCGGTTTACGATGTCGCAGTTAAATGCCTGGCCAAAGTCGCAAAAAGAACTCTTTGAACTGCCAAAGTGGTGATACAGGGAAAACGAAGAGACACCAATTCCTGCGAGCGCAACCAGAGCAATCGCGACGCTTAGGCCGTGCTGTCCTTTGCTTTGCTTACTTTGTGGCAACGCAGAATCGGCGCTCATGGCAACGGCAGCGGACATCGGGTCTTTTCGGCCAGCGCCTGCAAGTGGAGAACTCCTTCTACTCGAACGCCGTCGGCGAACTGCCAGGTTGGATAACTCTTGATCCCGGCTTCTTTGCAGACGTCATTTTGCGTGCGCTGTCCGGGCGGACTGCACTCAACATAATTGATATTGTGGAACGCGTTGCCGAAGAGTTCCTTTTGGTCGGCGCAGTGCGGGCACCACCAGGCGCCGTACATCTTTGCGCCTTTTGCATTTAGACATTGCGCAAAGCCGTCGAGTGTGCTGACAGGCCGTCGATAATAAGCAAAGTAGTAGATGGCCCATCCGACAATTGCAAGGGCCAGCGGTAAGGCGAGCCATTTCCAGGCAGGGCCTTGGCTTTTGGCTGCTGCTTGCTGCTCGCGTTCTTCCCTTAGATTCGACACTCTGAGCTCTTATACCACGACGTTCAGCGCGCCCGGCAGCACGTCCAGGCTTTCACAGCGCAATGTAATGACTTCGCCATCCACCATCACATCCACAGGTTCATCGAAGTGAAAATCAATTCGTTGGACCTTCTGCACCTCCGCGAGAGGATGCGACGTGTGGGTGCCATCGTAAAGTCGCGGCAGGTTGCGAATCAGCCCTGTGCGCCCGATCGGACCCCAGCGAACGTACTCAATCAGTCCATCGTTGGTCGAAGCGTCTGGCGCAATCATCATGGTGCCGCCGGTGAATTTACTGTTGTTGAAGGTAAGAAATAGGCATGGACGCCGGTCGATCTCTCCTTTGCGGTCAACCGATAAAGGGAAGGGCCGCCGCCGAAATCGCGCCAGGCAGATGAAGATAGACGCCTGGTATCCCAGCTCCCCCCAACCGCTGAATCGCCGCGCCCGCATTGTGGC
>JAJPJN010000029.1 GCA_021324185.1 Terriglobia bacterium
AGTTTCAGTGGCCAGGGCCTTTGGAGTGCGCGGCGCGCGGTTCAAGTTAAGCACGGCGGTTCTCCTTTGCCTCGCTCAGCATCGTCTGCCGGGCTTTCTGCACCGCCGTCAGAATGCGGTTGTAGGTTCCGCAGCGGCAAACGTTGCCTTCGAGAGCCTCTTTGATCTGCGCTTCGCTAGCCGCGGAATTTTTTCGCAGCAAGGCGACGGAGGCAAGAATCATGCCAGGCGTGCAATAGCCGCACTGCATGGCATCGCATTCGATAAACGCCTCCTGAACGGGGTGAAGCTTGTCGCCATCGGCGAGGCCTTCGATGGTGGTGATCTCTTTACCGGCGACGGAACCCACCGTGGTGATGCAGGATTTGTGCGCAACACCATCGATGAGCACGGTACAGGCGCCGCATTGTCCTTCCCCGCAGCCATACTTGGCGCCGGTGTAATCAAGCTCGTTGCGCAGTACGAAGAGAAGCGGGCGGCTCGGGTCTACGGAGACTCGGGTGCGCGCGCCGTTAATCAGCAGATCCATAATTCAGCCCTGTGTTTATTCTAGATCCGAAAGGCCGGGGTTGATTCTACAATAGATATATGCACTTATCCGTTCTGCGTATCTGCAGAATTGTTGCGTTGACGGCGCTGGCTGGTTTTTGTGTGCTGGCGCAGGATTGGAAAACGGCCACGACGCTGCCGGGGGTTGACTTCAGCGGTCTTTCGGCCCAGCAGAAGACGGCGGTTCTGAACATTATGCGCGCGCAGCCCTGCTCGTGCGGCTGCGGGATGAAGATGGCCGAATGCCGTATCGCCGATCCCAAGTGCGATTACAGCAACAACATGGTTAAGATCATGATCGATTCGATAAAGCAGGGCAAGACGCCGGATCAGGCTCTGGAAGCGGCAGTGAAATCGAAATGGGGACCGCTGAAGATACTGGACGATCCGGTGAAGATTCCGGTGGCCGGCGCGCCCGTGACCGGGCCTGCCGATGCTCCGGTAACGATTGTCGAATTTTCCGATTTTCAGTGCCCCTACTGCGCGGCGGCGGTGCCGCAGATCCGCGCGCTTTTGAAGGCGTACCCGACAAAGGTCAAGCTGATCTTCAAGCAATTTCCTTTGGAAGAACATCCGCAGGCCGATCTGGCTGCGACGGCAGCCGTCGCGGCGCAGAAACAGGGCAAGTTTTGGCAAATGCATGATGCGCTGTTCGCCCATAGCAACGATCTGAGCCGCAAATCGATCCTGAGCCTGGCAAAAGATATCGGCCTTGATGTCGACAAGCTGGAAGCGGATATGGACACGACGGAGATCCGCCATACGGTGGAGCGCGACGTTCAGGACGGCACGGATGCCAATGTAGAAGGCACGCCGACCCTCTTTATTAACGGCCAGCGCTACAACGGCGCACTCACCTTTGAAGCGCTGAAACCGCTGTTAGACGCAGAACTAAAGCAGGCGGCGTCCGGTAACCGCGCGGTTGCGGCGCGCTAGCGAATTGTAATCTACACTGCTCTCGAACAACTAAATCTGCATCGCGCGGCGTCTAAGTTGGGCGCCAGCGGCAAGTATCTTCGAAAGTTCTTGCACCTCAAAGCGATCTGAGATATTATCCGCTTACTCACGACGGCGGACGATTGGATTGATGCGCTGATCCAAGCACTCGGCCACTTGGAGTTTCCATTGCTAAGAAAGAGAGCCGGCACGAGTGCAAAACATGAGAACAGACGCGTGGGGTTGGGCGCAGCGGGCCGCGTTAGCCGCTATCGTTGCGCTTTGCAGTTTCGTAATCGCTTGTCCTGAGCAGAATGGGCCGGCCGCAAAGTACCCGAATCCACAGGTGCGGTTTGCGAGTTATACGCAGACCTGCGACGGCATTCCCGGCAACCTGCCTAACCATTTTGGATATTATCTATCTCCCGATCAGTTAGCGGGCGCTTGCACCTGGTACTTGTGGGTGGGCGGCGACCCGCTGCGAAAAACGGGAAGTCCGGTCAATGCGCGCGGTAACCCGCGCTTCTGGCGCATGGCTGAAAAGAAGCTGGAAAACCTGATTCATGGTTTCGAGCTGCCCATTAACGTCAGCATGCTGAAATACGTGACCAGCACGCCGCGTAACCAGCGCTTCGCCAAACTGGGCGTCATAAACGATCCGGGATGCAAAGCGGCGGCAAAACCGGATCCATACGGCTTGATGCTGGACGACTGCTCGGATCCTTATTCGAGCGGCATCATGGGCATCCGGCTGTTTCCGAATCCCGACTTCAAACCGGCGCAGTGGGATGCGAATAAGTTTCTAAATGTGGATTCTACGATCGAGCCGCCGTATCTTGCCGGGCTAACCTGCGGCGTTTGCCACATCTCATTTAATCCGGCCAAGCCTCCGGCAGATCCTGAAAATCCGCAATGGGAAAATCTCGCTCCGGCCATCGGCAATCAATACTTACGCGAAGGAGAGATGTTCAAAGGTGGCATATCGGACAGCTCCTTCCTGTATTGGATATTTCAGACGCAGCAGCCGGGAACGTCGGATACGAGCCGCATCAACACGGACTTCATTAACAATCCGAACGCCATTAATTCCATTTGGTACATTCTTTCGGCCCGGCCTACACACGCTGAAGTAATGAACGATGGCACGACGAAACAGGTGCCGCATATTTTGAAGGACGGCTCGGATTCTATTGGCGCAGCGGGCGCCGGCTTGCGTGTGTACATCAATATCGGAAGCTGCCCCGATTACCGCTACAGTCTGGACTATACGTTTCTCGGGATTCCGAATACTGCCGAACCGTTGCTGCCTCCGGTCTCAAAGACAACGGCGCAGCGGCCGTTTGAAATTGCCAAGGCGGAAAAGGACTGCGTCGACTGGCAGCTCACGAATGCGCGCATCGATAAGGCGGCGAGTTTTCTGGATGCCAATCAGCCTTACCATCTGAAAGACGCGCCGGGAGGTAGCGGCTATCTTACAACGGATCAAGCTGTGTTGGATCTCGGCAAAACTACGTTCGCAGAGAACTGCGCGCGCTGCCATTCGAGTAAGTTGCCGCCGGAAGTGGCGCAAGGCGGTTTGAACAAGCATTCTGCGCAAGCAAAAGCAGCCTGGGTGAAGCTGGTGAAATCGCCCGATTTTCTGGACAAGAATTTTCTGTCGGACGATGAGCGGTATCCGCTGGTTTCGAAAGACCCGCGCATGGCGATTGGAACGAATGCCGACCGCGCCGTGGGCAGCAATCCCCAGGCGAATCACATCTGGAACGACTTTTCTTCGAAGACGTTCAAGCAGCTACCGCCGCCCGGGAATATGATTCTGCAGAACCCGTTCGCACCGGGCGAGACGATCACGTTTCCCATTCGCTACGGCGGATATTACCGGACGCCGTCACTTATTAACTGTTGGGCGACTGCTCCGTTTCTGCACAACAACATGCTGGGGTTATTTAATGGCGATCCATCGGTGGCAGGCCGCATTGCTGCGTTCAACGATGCAGCAGAGAAACTTTTGTGGCCCGAAAAGCGGGTGGGAAAGGCGACGATCAAAGTTACCGGCAAGGATTCGACCATCAAAATACGCGATATCGAGATCCATCTTCCGGCGGGGACGCCGATTGATCTGCTGGCGAACATTAATCTTTACGCGGCGCTTCAGCCGGAACAGGTGGTGCAGACACTGCATCAGTTTGCGGATCATCCGGACCTGCTTGTGAGGCTTGTTCACGCGCTGAATAATCAGGGGCCGTATGACCAGGACTTACGAGCGTTCCTGCCGCTTCTGCTGGCGCAGAATCAATCGCCCGATTTCATTCAGGATCACGGGCACACGTTCGGTTCTGATTTGCCGGACGATCAGAAGCACGCGCTGATTGAGTACATGAAGACGTTCTAGCGAGGGCGGGCCCAGGTGGATAACGACGTCATTTTTCAGCCGCTGAAGTTCCGCAATCTGACGGTGAAGAACCGGCTGTTCCGGTCAAATATTTCGGGGCGGTTCGATAACTATGACGGGTCGGGGACGCAGGCGCGTATTAACTGGGAAGAATCGTTCGCGCGCGGCGGCGTAGGCGCAATTATTTCGTCGTTTGTTCCGGTACACATTCGGGGGCGCATCCTTCCGAATTACGCCATGATCGACAGCGATGACAAGATTCCGTTCTGGCGCGCTGTGGGCGAAGCAGTGCACCGGCACGACTGCAAATACATTTTGCAACTGAGCCACTCCGGGCGCCAGCGCGATAACCCGGGAATCGAAAATTTCCGCGAGAAAGCTCTTTCGTCCACGAACCGGATGGATACGTTTCATGGGCTGCTCTGCGAGGCTATGACGCTGCAGCAGATCAAAGAAACGATCCAGCATTTCGCCGATGGGGCGCGCAGAGCGAGGGAGGCCGGACTGGATGGGGTTGAATTACACGCCTCCCATGGTTACCTGATTACGCAGTTTCTGAGTTCCGCCATTAACGACAGGAAAGACCAGTACGGCGGCGCGCTGCGGAATCGGGCTGCATTTCTGATCGAGATTATTCAGGCGATTCGAAAGGAAGCAGGCAGCGATTACCACTTACAGGCGAAATTGAATGCGGTGGATTTCGGTAATGCGCTGTATCCGTGGGAGCACAAAGGGAACACGCTCGAAGAAGGAATTCAGATAGCCAGGTGGGCTGAAGACGCGGGCGTGGACGCCATTCATGTCTCCATCGGCAGCATGTTCCCGCATCCGTTGCTGCCGCCCGGAGGCTTTCCGCCGGATGAACTGAACTGGTGGTACGGAAATATGATTTCGAGCGGCGTGCTCGGCTATTTCAACTACACGATGTTTCACTTCAAGATTCTGCGGCCCATCTTCACATTCTTTTGGGCGCGGACGAAGAAGGATCATCCGGTTGAGGCGGTCAGCTCCGAATACTCGAAGGAAGTGAGGAAGAATGTCGGGGTTCCGATCATCAATACGGGCGGCTATCAGGATGGCCGGGTGATCCGGCGCGTGATTTCAGAAGGCTACACGGACGCGGTCTCGATTGCGCGGCCGCTTATCGCGAATCGCGACTTGCCGCAGATTCTTGCTTCCGGCAAGAACCTACCTGAAAGGCCGTGCTCCTTTTGTAACCGGTGTTTAGTGAATGCGGTTGCGAATCCGCTGGGCTGTTACGACGTGCGGCGGTTTGATGGCGATCACGATGCGATGGTCGCGAAGATTCTGGAGGTCTACCATCCATCGCAGTTTTCAAATGCACCCGAGTTGGCGCCGCTTGGTTCCGCAATGAGGAGCTGATGTAATGCGCGACGAGATGGTGATCAAGACCGCCGAGGGAAAGCTTGTCGATAACATCTATTCGAGCCCGGTCGATGAATGGCAGCACCGGGTGCGGGCGCTGGCTCTGCTCTTTATTGTGGGCGTGCTGGCGATACTCGCCATCTATCTGATCTGGTACTTTACGCACGATTCGACGCGCGAGTACTCCGATATTCAAGAGCATTTCAAATACGGCTCCATCGGCAGCGAGACTGGTGGAAGCATTTTCACGCCGGTGGGCGGCGTTCTGCCTCCGTATCTGGTGTTCAAGACGCTGCCGAAGGTGTGCCCGGACAAGCTTCCGGGTGGGTATGCGTCGCTCGGGCTGGTGTTTGAGCCGAATCACGATATGCCGGTTGGCGTCTCGCGGCGCTGGCGTCTGGGTGTCGAGCAGGTTGGATTGAATTGCGCTGTTTGTCATACGGGCACGGTGCGAGAGACGCCGGGCAGCCAGCCGATGATTGTGCCCGGAATGCCTGCGCATCAATTACGGCTGGAGCAGTTTTTTCAGTTTGTGCTTTCCTGCAGCCTGGACGAGCGCCTGACCGCGGGCAATGTGATCGCGAAAGCTGAAGAAATGGGCGAGCACGTCAGCCTGATGCAAAAGTTGCTGCTGTATACGGCGCTGATCCAGCGATTGAAGCTGCAAACGTTGAATCTGCAGAACCGCATGGGCTATGCATTTAACGGCCCGCTGCCGCAGTGGGGGCCAGGCCGGGTGGACACCTTCAATCCATACAAAGCGCTGCAATTCAACTGGGACCTGACGCGCCTGCCGCGTGATGAGCTGATTGGCGCCGCTGATTTTCCCTCGCTTTGGAATCAGAAGCCGCGAGAAGGCATGCATCTGCACTGGGACGGCAACAATACTTCTGTCGATGAGCGCAATTTGAGCGCTTCACTGGGCGCAGGGGTCACGCCCGTGACGGTAGATCACGCAAGTCTGCAACGTATTCATGATTGGATCTGGACGCTGCCGCCGCCGAAATACCCGTTTGCGATTGATGAGGCGAGGAGCGCGCGCGGCAAAGCGATTTTTGCCCAGCAGTGCGCCGAGTGCCACAGCTTTTCAGGCAGCAAGACAGGAACGGTGGAACACCTGGCTTCCGTCAATACAGATCCTTACCGGCTGAATTCCTATACGTATATCTTTTCCGTCAACCAGGCGACTCTGTATCCGAATAGCCGGTACCGCTTTACTCATTTCGTCAAGACCGACGGGTACGCGAATCAGCCGCTGGATGGCATTTGGGCGCGTGCTCCGTATCTGCACAATGGTTCGGTTCCGACATTGCTTGATTTGCTTGCGGACCCGGCGAATCGTCCCAAACAGTTCATCCGGGGTTATGACGTCTACGATCAGCAGCGCGCCGGGTTCGTCTACGACACGCCCGAAGCGCGGGCCGGCGGTTTTTTGTATGACACGACGATTCCAGGAAACGGCAACGGCGGCCACCTGTGGGGCACCAGGCTTCCGGACGATCAGAAGCGCGATTTGGTCGAGTACATGAAGACCCTGTAGTTTGCGGCAACTTTATGAATGACTACGCAAAGTGGTTCGGCCGGGTGGTGTGGTTGGGAATTATTGCCAACTTCGCGCTGGCGCTGCCGACGTTGTTTTTGCCCGATCAGATGCTGGCGCTGTATTCGCTGCCTTCGGCATCGCCATCGATGTGGCCGAGTTTTGCGGCGCTGCTGCTGATCCTGCTAAGTCTCTTCTATATTCCGGCGGCAAAAAGGCCGCTCTATTATCCGCTCGTTTCGTGGTTGACGGTACTGGCGCGCCTGGCAGGCGTTGTCTTTTTCTGCATCTTTAATCGCGAGTATTTCTTTTTTGGATTGTTCGATGGCATGTTCTTTGTGCCCGAGTGCATACTGCTGGCCCTCGCTACTGCAGAAGCCAAGAAAACAATTCATGGCGGCGCAGCCGGGCGGACGATTGCCGAAGCAACCCTGGGCGAAGGCGCGCCGCAAGGGGGCGGCAAATGGAAGATGCGGCTGGTGGCGATTGCGATTATTGCCGTTTCCGCAGGCGCCTTCCTGACCTGGTACGAATTTTTCCGAAGCGTGCCGCCGCCGTACTTCGCTTCCGACGAAGAGCATTTCATGTATGGCTCTATCGGGACGGAAGGGAGCGCCGGAGTGCCGTACTGGATCTGGCTGGTGCTGCCGCGCATTTTTCCCGACAAGCTGCCGCAGCCGGGAGGCTATGAATCGCTCGGGATCGTTGCTCAGGAAGGGCGCGAGCTGCCGGTTGGTTTCTCGAAGCAAACGATCGGCATTGAGCGAGTAGGCATTAACTGCGCCTTCTGCCACACAGCGACTTATCGCGTGCATGCGGACGATAAGCCCGTGATTGTTCCCACTGCGCCAAGCCATACGACCAGCCCGCAGGACTATCTGCGCTTTCTGTTTGCGTGCGCGGCGGATCCGCGCTTCAATTCGTCGACGATTATGGCGGAGATCGCCAAAAACTATCGTCTGTCGCTGATTGACAGCCTGACTTACCGCTTTATACTCATTCCGTTTACTAAGATCACGTTGCTGCGGCAGCAGAATGAATATCAGCAATACGGCTGGATGAAAAAGAATCCGCCGTGGGGCTATGGGCGCATCGATCCGTTTAATCCGGTCAAATATCGGATTTTGAATCAGCCCGTTGACGGAAGCATCGGCAACTCAGACATGGCGCCGTTGTGGAACTTAGGAGCGCACCAAGGCTTTTCCTTCCATTGGGATGGCTTGAATACCAGCCTTCAGGAAGTTGTGATCTCTTCCGCCATTGGCGACGGCACGCCGCCTGAGTGGGTGGACAAAGACTGGAAGAAGTCCGACACGCAATCGAGTTTAAAGCGCGTGATGAATTACATCAGCCGTGTGCAGCCACCGAAGTTTCCGTTTCCGGTGGACGCTGCGCTAGCCGCCAGAGGACAGGTTCTGTATAAGCAGCAATGCGCGGAATGCCATGAGATTGGCGGCGCGCGCACCGGCCGCGTCGAGCCGATTGATAATCCCATGCTGCAGACGGACCGGCACCGGATTGATATGTGGACGCAGAATTCTGCTACGGCTTACAACAATTACGGCGCCGGCCATTTCTGGCGACTTACTCATTTTGTAAAGCAGAACGGCTATGTCAATGTGCCGCTCGAAGGGCTATGGTTGCGGGGGCCGTACTTACACAACGGTTCTGTCCCGACGTTGGCGGATCTGCTCTCTGAACCTGCCGCGCGCCCGAAGCTGTTTTATCGAGGGTATGACGTTCTGGACCCGGACAGAGTGGGTTTCGTATGGCAAGGCGCGGAAGCCGAGCGAGTCGGCTTCCGGTACGATACCAGCGTGCCCGGTAACGGGAACGGCGGCCATTTGTGGGGCACAACACTCAGCGCCGCGGATAAACGAGCCATGCTCGAATATCTAAAGACGCTCTAAAGGCGTTAGTGGCCGGTTCCCGCGCCGGCTTGTCCTGCCGCGCCCGCTGCCGCAACGGCCGGCTGGCTGCAGACACTCACAATTTTGTAAGTGGAGGCCAGTTTTCCGTTTTCGAAGGATAGATTTTTCGGGCGCCAGTTCGCCTCTTCTTCGCAGCGAATCAGCACGCTGTTGGCGATGGATGAAGTGGGATCGACATGCCGCCTGATGGGAAAGCCGCAAAAGATTTTCCAGGATTCGTGAAATACGTCGAGCGCGTACTCGGGGCTGACCGGGCAGTCATATTGCGCTTTGACGGCCGGATCGAAAACGAGTCCTAAACCGCTGCCCTTGGCCATCATCCAGGAAAGCGTGATATCCGACAGCGCGGTGGTTGCCGGCCCATCGCTGGGTTCGCCGCCGCCTACATCGCTGTGCGCGCCCGTGAACCAGACTTGCTCCAGAACCTGAGTGGGTCCCGCAGGGCCGCTCCAAAGAGTGGGCGGAAACTGCGCCCGACGTTCGTCGAGGGCCAGCGCATGATAGCCGTGCTTGATTTTCGGGTTGAGACTGGTATCGAGAAAGCCGTAGGCAATGGGATCGATCTGGCCGATGGCGGATGGAACGCCGAGCGAGCCGACGGTGTCCCAGACGCCCACCATCTCGATACTCGGGTTGGGCTCCATCTTGCAATTGGCGAGCTGTTGCAGTTTTTGACGGCGAAGATCGGTGTTGCCGGCGCGGTAGGCATCAAAAGCGATGTCCACCATGTTGTCGCTGAAGTTCGCGGTCGGCAGACCTGCCGCAGCAATCATGCCCGCCAGGCTGCGCGCCGTATATGCGCCGCGGCTGAAACCAAAAAGATAAACCGAATCACCAGATTCGTAAAGATGGGCGATCTTTGAGTAGCCGTCTTTGATCTTTTGCCATAGCCCGGTTCCGAATGCTCCCCCAATAAGCCTCGTAATCGGGTCACCGTTTGCACCTACGCCGTCGTCATACAGCGGAATTTGATCCGCGCTGACAGCTAAGGCTTTGTATAACTTGTACACGTTGGTGTGCGAAGTGGCAGAATCCCACGTTCCATCAGCACAAAAGGCGATTCGCTTAGGCATAGAATGTGTCCCCTCCTAGGGACAGTGGCAGAAAATTATATCGAAATTACTTGCAAGTGGTGACCCAAAGGTCAGTACAGGAAAATAGAGGCGTGCGTCCTGGTCCTTTCTATCGTTGCATTTATCTAGTGCTTATAGTTTCGGCATCCCCGGCAAGTTATGCACAGGAAACAGCTATACCGCGCGCGCCGGGCGCGAAAGTTACGGAGGTTAGCAGTCCGGCGCGGTATTCCGAACCGAGCATCGCGGTGAATCCCAATGATCCGTCGCAAGTTGTCGTCGTGTATCAAGGCGGCCCGGCAGTTCAGGGCTCTGCCAATGCGGAGTACTCAACGGACGGTGGCAATACGTACACGCGAGCAGAAGGCACGCGCGATCCAAACTGGCGTGTGCAGGGCGATGTAACCGTTACGTTCGATAACAAAGGCCACGCATTTCTTTGTTATCTGGCGTTTGATCGTTTGGGAACGCCTTCTTACTGGGCGCACGGCGCAGGCCGCAATGGAATTTTCGTGCGGCGGTCCCTGGATGGCGGGAAGACGTGGGAGAAAGATGCGAATGCGGTAAAAGCCTGGCCCACGGGCCACGAACCCGGTCTTCAGTTCGAAGATGAACCGCGCATTTTTGCCGATAACTCGCCTGAAAGCCCGTATGCCGGGAACCTGTATGTCGGGTGGGTGGAATGGCAACTGGATAAATCCGTGATGCTGTTTTCGCGCTCAACCGATGACGGCAAGAGCTGGTCCACGCCGCAACAGGTCAGCGTGCATCCAGGCCTTCCACGCGATGACAATGGGTCCCTGGGAGGCTACTTGCAAGCGATTGGCTCCGATGGAAGTATGTATGCGATTTGGGATGACGGCAACAATATTGTGTTAACTAGTTCGCTCGATGGAGGGCGCAGCTTCAGTACACCGCAAACTGTGCTCGAAGTAGGACCGCCGTATTTCGGCGACGTGCCCGGCGTGTCGCGTGTCGAAGGCTTCCCACAGATCGCGGTGGATAGCAGCACGGGCCCTCATCGTGGCCGGCTCTATATCTGCTGGAGCGATTATCGCAACGGCGATGTGGACGTGTTTGTCTCTTCGGCAGACAGTCCGGCTGGCCGCTGGACGGCGCCTGTGCGCGTTAATAACGATGCGATTCACAATGGCGCCGATCAGTTCTACCAGTGGATGACGATCGATCCGAAAACGGGCGTGGTGTATGTGATGTTCTACGATCGCCGTGACGATGCCGCAGATCGAAAAACGCGTGTTACTTTGGCGCGTTCTGTGGATGGCGGGCGCAGCTTCGATAACTATGCGTGGACCGACACTGCATTTCAAGGCCAACAGAATACGTTTCTGGGCGATTACACCTGGCTCGCGGCATTCGACAGTCGCGTTTTCGGCGCATGGACGGAAAATGCTCCGCCGGCCGCGAATGCGCCGCAAAGCGCGGGGACGCGCAATGCGCAAGGCGCGGGCATGACGGTGATCCGCGCCGGCCGCGCCGAGTTTCCTAAATAGTACGATTTGTGCAGGAGATGCAGTACACGGTCAGAGTCGAATACGCGCACCAGCGAAAAATACGAGCGCGCAATAAACTGATTTACCGGCTGGCGCATTGGCCTATCTGGATCTGGGTTTTCTTTCTTGCGCCCGGCCCGCTCACGTTCAATCTGTTTGCGCATGGCGGCGGGCGCGGCAATCTGATCTGGCTCGGAATTGTGATGTTGGGCACAGGCTTGGCCGGTTTGTTCGGCCAGCTACCGGGCGTTGAGCCGCAACCCTACATCCTGCGATTTTGCGAAGACAAACCAAATCCGCTGTACAGGCGCATCTGCTACACGTTTGCATGGAACGCTCTGCTCAATTTCGCCTGCCTCAATCTTGCGGGATTGGTGATTGCTGTTATGACAGGCAAATGGTTTATGCAGCAGATCTATGCTTACGCTTACCTGCCGCTATTGCTGGTGATTGTGGGTCTGGGAATGATGGGGCGTTTGCCGCGCGTGGGCACATCCACGAAAGGCGAGGGTTGGGAGCGCCGCTATTTTTACGGCGCCGTCTGGGCCATTACCAGCGCGCAAGCGGTGCTGCTGCTGCTTTGGAAGCTGTTGCCGCGATCGCATGCAGGCGATGTGTTGAAGCTGACAACCTTCATTTTGGTTTTAGGCAGTTTGGGCGCTGCCTCTGCAGTTGGTCTGCTGCCACGCACGCGGCCTATTTTGCCGGGTGAACTGATGGTGGCCGACTAACTTTATCCGATGATCCTGGTTCTGGTTCCGATTGCAGTTCTGCTTTCGGCTCTTCTCTACCAGACGGCGGGCGCGATTCGGGATCGCCGCGCCTATCCACCACCGGGACGCATCGTAAGAGTAAATCAGACTAACTTACATCTGCACGAGCAAGGCGAGGGGTCTCCTGCCGTCATTTTCGAATCCGGGATTGGAGCGAGTTCGCTGAGCTGGGCCGTCGTACAGCCCAAAGTTGCCGCTTTCACACGTACAGCCAGCTACGACCGTGCAGGACTCGGCTGGAGCGCGCTGCCAAAAGCGCCGCGTACGGTTCCGGGCATGATTCAGGAACTGCATTCGCTGTTATTGCAGGCGAAGATTCCGCCGCCGTATGTGTTAGTGGGACATTCCTTCGGCGGGTTACTGGTTCGAGCTTATGCTGCGCAGTATCCGGATGAAGTAACTGGATTGGTGTTAGTGGATCCGGTCTCGGTTTCCGCCTGGTCAAATTGTGGCGAAGCAGAACTAAAGCGTTTGCGTTTGGGGCGGAATTTATCTTTGCGCGGCGGGTGGGCGGCGCGTTTCGGACTGGTTCGCGCCGCGCTGGCCATTTTGGTGAAGGGTGGCCGCTGGTTTCCGAAGCTGGCGGCCCGCATGAGTGGTCCGGAAGGCACAACGGCATTGACAAACCTTACGAACGAAGTTCGCAAGCTGCCGCCCGAGTGCTGGCCGGCGGTGCGCTCACATTGGAGTGAGCCGAGGTGCTTCCGGGCGCTGGCTGCGTATTTGGATTGTCTGCCTGAAGCTGCCAGATATGCGGCGCAGATGCGGCCGGCCCAAAATATTCCGATTATTGTTCTTTCGGCTTCTACTGCCACCAAGCAGGAACTGGAAGAACGCGAGCGTTGGGTTGCCGAAAGCGGAGTTGGTCGGCAGATTCAGGCGCCTAATTCCGGGCACTGGCTGCATCTGGACCGGCCTGAGCTGCTAGTGGATGCAATCCGGGAGCTGGTTCAATCACGTCGAAGCCTTCGGGCTTGAGCCGTCTGCCGCTTCGTTCGACTTTTTCATATGCTGAACCGCAATATAAGTGACCGTGTCCCAGGCGTTATGGATGCCGAGGAGTAGAAACAGGAGCGTATCTGCGGCAACGATATCGAGCGCATAGCCGGTGTTCCACAACAGCACCAGGGCGGCAGCCGCCAATGCGATATGGGCGATGAATGGAAGCACGGTGTACCAGATCCAATCTTCAAGATCGGGCGTGTAAGCAGCTCTGCGCGCGTGCACGAAAATGGAGAGCGAGTAAGCGATTCCGGCGATTCCGCACAGCGCCAGGCAAACATCGAATTCTGTAAGCGTCCGCCAAGGCACGGTCATCAGCGCTGAAATGAGCAGCGCGGTGCAGAAATGAACGACCGTCGGCGTGCCGAAGGCGCGGATATCCTGCATGCCGCCCGCGGTTCTGGCTTGTGCGATCAGCGTGATGACAACAAACTGGAGGCCAGTGAGGGCTCCGGCAGAAGAGCCGGTAATGACGTAAAAGTTTTCCCAGTTGGAGAACATATCTTCAATTCGCCCGAGCCTCTGGCTAGGCAGTATAATGCACACGCCGCTGGAAAAAATCGGAACCATCAAGCCCGTAAGATAAATGATGGTGCTCGATTCTGACTTGACCAACCCGCAGGCGGTAGCAGCTTTGATCGATCACACGCTGCTTAAACCCGAAGCTACTCAAGAAGACATCGCCCGTGTGTGCAACGAGGCTCGCCAGTATCAATTTGCTTCGGTTTGCATCAATCCGTGTTGGGTAACGTTTGCTGCCGAGGCTTTGGCCGGCAGCGCCGTGCGGGTGTGCACGGTGGTGGGTTTTCCACTGGGGGCGAACGATTCGCGCACAAAAATTTCCGAGGCGGAGCTGGCGCTGGCGCAGGGAGCCGCAGAGATCGACATGGTGCAAAATATTGGCGCCCTACGATCGCGCGATTATCATCTGGTGGGAAAGGAAATCGGCGACCTGGCGGATATCGCGCACGCCTATGGCGGTTTCTTAAAGGTCATTCTCGAAACGTGCCTGCTGAGCGAGGAGGAGAAGCTCAGGGCCTGCAGCCTGGCGCAGCAATCGAATGCCGATTTCGTCAAGACCTCGACGGGATTTTCAACTGGCGGCGCTACCGTTGCCGATGTTCAACTCATGCGCCGCGCCGTGGGCGACAGGATGGGCGTCAAAGCATCGGGAGGCATTCGCACTCTCGCAAATCTCCGGACGATGGTTGCCGCCGGCGCGAACCGCATCGGCGCCAGCGCGAGCGTCGCCATCATGCGTGAACTGCAGAATGGCTCAGCGGCGGAGACTCCGGCCGCCGTGGGGCGGGAAACGAACTCATACTGATGCCCGTTAAACCCAAAGCCGAAGTCCGCTTCCGCGAGCGGGCCGACCTGCTCGACTTCCTTCTGGAAGTTAGCAGCATCACGTCTGAGACGCTCGATCTCGACCGGCTTCTCAGCAACGTAGCTGAAATCGTGAAGGAAGTTATTCCGTACGAGCTGTTCGCGATTCTTCTGTATAACGAACGGTCGCGTACGCTTCGGATGCGTTATTCGATCGGCCATCGCGATGAGATCGCAAAAAATCTGGCCATACGTTTAGGCGAAGGGATTGTAGGGAACTCGGCTGCATTGCGCCAGCCGATTCTGGTTCGCGACGTTCGTCTAGACCCGCGCTATCTTAATGCGCTCGATGCGGTGCGGGCGGAACTCGCGGTTCCCATGCTGATGCGCGGCAAACTCGTCGGGGTTATTGATCTGCAGGCAACGCGCGTGGGGGCTTTTTCCGAACAGGACCGCGCGCTGCTTGCGCTCATCGCCAGCCGCGTTGGCCAGGCCATCGACAATGCGCGCTTGTACCGCCGGGTGGAGCGGCAGAACCGGACTCTGCGCGTGCTGGCGCACTTGTCGCACGAGTTCAGCTCCATTCTGGATATCGACGAGTTACTAACGAAGATCGCGGTCACAGTGCGCGCGCTGATCGCATTCGATTCCTTCAGCATTTTTCTCATTGAGGAAGACCGGCGCCGATTGACGTGCCGCTTTAGCCAGCGCTACGACCAGACGACCACGATGGAGAACATCGAATGGGGCAAAGGGATCACGGGGGCGGCGGCCGAATCGCGGCAAGTAATTCGCGTGCCGAATGTGAAGGAAGATCCGCGCTATATCGCTACGGAAAGCGACATTCGTTCGGAGGTGGCCGTTCCTCTGATTGTGCGGGACCGGGTTATCGGGGTGATGGATCTGGAGAGCGTGCAGATTGGATTTTTCACTGAGGATCACGTGCGGGCGCTGAGCCTGCTTGCCCCGCAGATTGCAACGTCAGTTGAAAACGCGCGCCTCTACGCCGAGCTTGCGCAACGCGAGCAGCGGATGGAAGACGATCTTCAAGCCGCCTACAAACTGCAATCGGTTCTGCTTCCGCGCACTTTTTCGAATATTCGCGGCCTGGATTCGGCGATTCGCTCCCGGCCCGCGCGCCAAATCAGCGGGGATGTGTACGATCTGTTCGAGCACACAGAAAACTACAGCATTATCGCCTTTGGCGATGTCAGCGGGAAAGGCGCTGCCGCCGCTCTATTCGGCGCATTGATCTCGGGATTGTTGCGCATTCTGGCTGCGCGCCAGCGCGCTCCGGCCGATTTGATGAAGACGCTCAACGGCGCTCTACTGGAACGAAAGGTGGATGCGCAATATGCAACGCTTTGTCTGGCGCAGTGGGATGCACCGCGGCGAACCTTCACGATTTGTAATGCCGGGTCGTTGCCGCCCCTGGTTTGCCGTGACGGCAAAGTGATCGAGACGTGGGCCGAAGGCGTACCCATCGGGCTTTTAGAAGATCAGGAATACGAACAGGTGCCGATCGCTGTCGAGCCCGGCGACCTGGTTCTGTTCTATTCAGACGGAGTTGAGGATCAGCTTGCAGATCACGATGAGTACGGGCGCGACCGGCTGGAACAGTTGATTGAAAAAAACTGCGCTAAACCGCCGGGCGAGATCGTCCAGGCTGTGTTCGACGATCTGGATGAATTTCGCGGGTCGACGTCGATTACCGACGACCAGACGGTGATCGCGTTCCGCGTGCTTTAGCCCGGCGATTCTAAATGCTTGCGGAGAGTGAGTTCAATTATCGCGGTGGTGGTCTGGCTTGCGAAGGCGTCGATTTGGGGGCGCTTGCGGCCGAGTACGGAACGCCCGCCTATGTCTATTCGCGACACGGCATCGCGAGCCGGTTTTGCGCTTACGAAGAAGCATTGCGCGACATCCCGCACCAGGTCTGCTTTGCCGTAAAAGCGAATTCGAACCTGGCGGTCCTTTCTGTTCTGGCGCGCGAAGGAGCAGGTTTCGATATCGTATCCGGCGGCGAATTGTATCGCGTTTTGGCGGCTGGAGGCGACCCGTCGCGCGTTGTCTTTTCAGGCGTGGGCAAAACCGAAGCGGAAATCCGCTTTGCGCTGCAGCAGGGCATCCACAGCTTCAATTGCGAATCGGAATTCGAACTCGATCTTCTTTCCCGCACTGCTGCGTCGCTGGGCAAGACCGCATCTATTGCGCTGCGCGTCAATCCAGATGTGGATGCAGTGACTCATCCGTATATCTCGACCGGCCTGCGCGAGCACAAGTTCGGGATCGATATTGCACATGCCGGGCGAATCTATGCGCGCGCGAAAAATTTACCAGGCGTTGTTCCTGAAGGGGTGAGTTGCCATATCGGCTCACAATTACTGGACGTCAAGCCGCTGCTCGAAGCTGCGGATAAAATGCTTGCGCTGGTCGAGCGGCTCCGCTCGCAAGGCATCGCGGTTCGATATTTGGATCTGGGCGGCGGGCTGGGCGTGCCGTATCGTTCCACCGACCGTCCTTTAAGCGCGCGGACGCTAGTGGAAGAGATCAAGAACCGGATCGCCGGGCGCGGCCTCACACTGATGCTGGAGCCCGGGCGGTCGATTGTGGCTGAAGCGGGCATCCTGCTCACGCGCGTCCTGCTGGTGAAGAATAACGCGAAGAAAACCTTCGTCATCGTGGACGCGGCGATGAACGATCTGATTCGCCCGTCGCTGTATCAGGCACATCATGAGATCGTCCCGGTGAAGCAAAACGCAAGTGTTGAGGACATAACGGCCGACATTGTTGGCCCAGTCTGCGAAACCGGTGACTTTTTCGCGCATGGCCGCCAGATAGCTGCGGTGGAACCCGGCGATCTGCTGGCCATCCGCACCGCAGGCGCCTACGGCTTCGTGCTGTCGTCGAACTACAACTCGCGCCCGCGGCCGTGCGAACTTCTGATCGACGGGCAAGCAGTGCATGTGGCGCGCCGCCGCGAAACCTGGGAAGACCTGATTCGCGGCGAAGTTTCTTTTTAGCGAGTGCGTCTGGATAGTTTGTATTCGGCATCCTGCATACTGGTTAGAAACCAGCCATGAATAGTTCAGTCGCAGTGTCCGTTCAGGATCTGCACAAATCGTATGGCGATTTCGAAGCCGTGCGGGGCATAGATCTGGAGATCGGCATCGGCGAAGTTTTTGGCCTTTTGGGCCCGAACGGCGCCGGCAAGACCACCACGATTGAAATTCTGGAGGGCTTGCGCCCGCGCACCAGCGGCAAGGTTTCGGTGCTCGGCTTCGATCCGGCTCTGCAGTCGCGCGAAATCAAGAATCGCATCGGCGTCTGCCTGCAAGCCACCAATTTGCCGGACAAGATCAAAGTGCACGAAGCGCTGGAGCTTTTTGACGCCTTCTACGACCGTCACACAGATTTGAACAAGCTGCTGGAACGGCTGCAGCTTTCAGAAAAGCGGGATGCGCTGTATAAATCCCTTTCAGGAGGCCAGAAGCAGCGCGTTGCGCTGGCACTGGCGCTGGTGAACGAGCCGAGTCTTCTATTCCTTGACGAGCCGACCACAGGGCTCGATCCGCAAGTGCGGCATGAGATCCATAACCTGATTCAGGAACTGCGGGCCGATCATCGCTCCATTCTGATTACGACTCACTACATCGAAGAGGCGGAGCGCCTTTGCGATCGCGTTGCCATTATTGATGCCGGCAAAATCATCGAACTGGGCAGCCCGCGCGAGATCCAGCAGCGCGTGCTTGGGCACACGCTGGTGGAGGTGGTGACCAATGAGCCGATGCAGCTCGATCTTCTGCCTGAAAAGTTGCGCGCCGAAAAGCATTCGATGAATGGCGATGGGCGCACGTTATCCATGCAGACCGAAGAGCCCGCGGCATTGATTGTGGAGCTGGTGAAATGGATCGATCAGCAAGGCTTGCGACTGGTGGATATCCACATGAAACGGCCGACTCTGGAAGATGTGTTTATTGAACTGACGGGAAAGAAGTTGCGCGAATGAGACCGTATCTTGTCCAAATACGCACCACGTTGCGATTGATGCTGCGCGACCGGTCGGTGCTGTTCTTTAGCTATCTGTTTCCGCTTTCGTTCTTTTTCATTTTTGCCCAGACCTTTGATGCCGGAAAAAGCCCGGCGGCCATGGCCCAGGTTATCGCCATGGTGGTGATGATCGGCGTGCTCGGCAATGGATTTTTTGGCGCGGGCATGCGCACCGTGCTGGACCGCGAGACGAATGTTTTGCGGCGCTTCAAAGTGGCTCCCATTAATGCGGCGCCGATCATCACGTCGTCGATAGTTTCCGGACTGGCGGCATTTCTGCCCACCGTTTTCCTGTTCCTCTTTTTCGGCAGCGTGATGTATCACGCTCCTCTGCCGCGTGATCTGATCTCGTTTCTGGTGTTCGTCTGTATCGGAGTGATCGCGTTCCGGTCGTTCGGGATGATCATTGCGGCGGTTGTGAATTCCCAACAGGAAGCACAGATTCTGATACAGCTTCTGTATCTCCCCATGCTGTTTTTGAGCGGCGCTACCTTCCCCATCAGCATCATGCCGGTTTGGGTTCAGAATATTGCCCAGTTCTTACCGGCGACGTATCTTTTTCAAGGAATGCAGTCCATCATGATCGGCGGTGAGAGCATCGGCGCCAATTGGTTCGCTGTGTTCGCGCTTCTGATTACTTTTGCGGTCGCCATGTTCGTCGGCATCAAACTTTTCCGCTGGGAGAAGGAAGAAAAGATCTCCAACCGCGCCAAGCTGTGGATTGTAGCTGTTCTCGCCCCGTTTTTCATCATGGGCATCTATCAGGCGAAGACGCAGCAGAACAACGAACGCGCCCGCGTTCTCACGCGCAATGCCATCCGCAATCGCGCCACGCTGTTCAATAACGCAAGAATATTCGTGGGCGACGGAAGAATGATTCAGAACGGGGCCGTTCTTGTCCGTAACGGCAAAATCGCGGAAGTGTTTCAGACTCCGCCGGCCGACCCCAAATCGCTCAATGCGGATATTGTCGAAAGCTCCGGCAAGACTATCATTCCGGGCCTTATCGACATGCATGTCCACCTCGGGGCGCCGGGCGGCGTTTACGAAGATGAGAAGCGGTACATGGACCCATACGCGGGCGACAAACGGCTCGCGTCTTATTTATATAGCGGAATTACTGCCGTTCGCAGCACGGGCGATTTTCTCGATTCCTCGCTGAAGCTTCGCAATGATATTAACTCGGGGAAATATCTAGGCGCGCAGTTATTCGCCTGCGGGCCTCTGTTCACAGCCGAAGGCGGCCACCCGACCGAGCTAATCAAGAATTTCCCGCAATCCATGCAGAAGGAAGCGTACGAACAGTTCGTGCGGCTGCCCAAATCGCCGGACGAGGCGCGCAAACAGGTGGATGATTTGAAGATCGCCGGCGTCGATTGCGTCAAAGCCGTTCTAGAATCGGGCAACGCCGCCTGGGGTCTGTTCAATCACCTGGACCCTGCAATCTATAGCGCTGTTATTTCGGAAGCCGCCAAAGATAATTTACCGAGCGCTACCCACACGGGCAATGCATCCGACGTGAAAGAGGCGGCCGACGCTGGTTCGAACAGCATTGAGCACGGCTCGGCCATCGATCGCATAGCGGAATCCACATTCGCGGAGATGAAGGCAAAGAATCTTGCGTATGATCCGACGCTTAGCGTCTTTGAAGGAATGGCCGACCTGGCGGCGGGCAATACGGAATTGCTGGACCGCTCGCTTCTGCAGCAGGCCGCGCCGGCAGATCTGATTTCTTCCACCCGCGCCTTCGTGCAGAAGCAAAAAAAGAATCCGAACCCGGTGTTTGCGCCGATGCTCGAACACGCGCGCCAAAACCTGTTGGCGGCTTACAAGGCGGGGCTCATGCTGATTACAGGAAGCGATGCCGGAAATATGCTGGTTATCCATGGCCCGACGGTGCAGCATGAAATGGAGCTGTGGGTGAAGGCGGGCATTCCTGCGGCCATTGCGCTGGAAGCGGCGACGTACAATGCGGCGCAGGTGCTTCGCGCCGCCGATCGCATCGGCTCGATTCAGAAAGGCCGCGATGCCACACTGGTTGTCCTCGACGGCGACCCGCTGCAGGATATTGCGAACACGGAACGCATCTCGCAGGTGATGTTCCGCGGCGAACGCATCGACCGATCCGAGCTGTTTGAACAGGAACATCCATAAAGAAAAGCGCCTGAAAACGCCGGACCGCGTGCTCTCAAAAGCGGGGCTCGGTTCGCGTACGGAAGCGAGAAGCTGGATCGGCGCAGGACGTGTGCGCGTCAACGGCAAAGTCATCCGCACGCCGGATCATTGGGTGGATCTGGATCGCGATAAAGTGACGCTCGACGGCAAGCCCGTTGCCGAGGCCGAGCGGCGCTACATCCTTTTATATAAGCCGAAAGGCTATGTAACCACGTACCGCGATCCGCAGGGCCGCCCGACTGTGTATGATTTGCTTCCGGATGTGGATCAATTTGTCGGGACCGCCGGCCGGCTGGATCTCGATACTTCCGGTCTTCTCCTGCTGACGAATGATAATCAGCTTGCTGAAGCGTTGACGAATCCTGAACATCGTGTGCCGAAGACGTATCTGGTGAAAGCGTCCACGCGCCTGAGCGACGGACAGCTTGAACAGCTTGCGGGCGGAGTCGAGCTTTCGGATGGCGTGACGCGTGCGGCCATCGTGCGGCGCATCCGCGAGTCGGAAAAGTACACGTTTCTCGAGCTCACGATCACGGAGGGTCGTAATCGTCAGGTGCGGCGCATGCTTGAAGCTGTTGGCAGTAAAGTGCTGAAGCTGGTGCGCACGAATATCGGCATTTTGAGCCTGACGGGCCTGCGGATCGGCGAATGGCGCGAACTTACAGCGCAGGAAGTTGCGGCGTTGAAGAAAGCGGCGCGAGTTACAAAGAGGGGCTGACGCGGCTCATGCGGGCCTGAATCTTCGGCCACTAACTTGTTTTTAAGTACCAGGGCACATTGAGCACGGAGATTCGATCGTTGCCTTCCAATAATAAACGGGCTTTCAGCAGCGCTGCGCGTTGCGTATGGAGAAAGTACTGATACCAGCGCTTTTCTACCAGCTCAGGAACAACAGCAATAATGCGGCGGTGTGGATTTTCCTGCGCGAGCCGTATCACGTAATTGACCATCGGCGAGATTACGAAGCGGTAAGGCGACTGAATCGCAACCAGCTCCGGTACCGGCAAATTGGCCTTTTTAGCCGGCGCGACCACTAACTCATTCCACTCCTTCAAAAACTCCTCGCCTGTTGTTTCTTCCGCCGCATGCAGAACTTTGATATCTTTACTGAGGCTCATCGCAAACTGCACAGCTTCCTTGGTGACACGGTTCCAGCTCTGCACCGTAACGACCAGTATCGGTTGCAGTAAATTGACCGGCTGCAACGGGGCTTTGGTCCCAATCTCACGCTCCACTTTGCGGTAATGCGAGCGAACTCGCAGCATGAGTATCAGCAAAGCCGGAATCGCAATGACCGTGATCCAAGCGCCTTCGCTAAACTTCGCCACGATAATGACAATCACCGTGGCGCCGGTTGCCACCGCGCCTATGCCGTTAATGATCATGCTGTGTGTGGCACCGCGTCCCTTTTTTGCGCGCCAATGCGCCACCATGCCGGCTTGTGACATGGTGAATGCAAGAAACGCGCCCACAGCAAATAAAGGAATGAGCCTGTCGGTGATGCCGCCAAATCCGATAAGCAAAGCCGCGGTGATGATGGTGAGTACGATGATTCCTTCGGAGTAGACCAATCGCCTGCCGCGGTTCGCAAATGAAATTGGCAGGTATCCATCTTCGGCGAGCACACGGCAAACCCGGGGAAAGTCGGCAAAAGCGGTATTTGCGGAAAACACCAGCACCAAAAGGACGGACGCCATCGAGGTGTAATAGAACCAGCCCCGGCCGAGTACGGCGCCGAACATCATCGACAAAATACTTTGATAACTATTGCCGTTCGGGTTAGTCGCAACAATGTGATAGCCGCGCACCAGAAATGCAATGCCGATCAGCATCAGAGCCAGTGCGGCGATGATGATAGTTAGAGTTCGATGCGCGTACTTCACCGTGGGATCGCGAAATGCGCGAACGCCGTTGCTAACTGCTTCGACGCCGGTAAGCGCAGTGCAGCCGCTGGCAAAAGATTTCAGCAGCAGCCAGGCGCTGAATGCGGCAGCCGCTGTGGGAGGAGCCGGTGGCTGGACCACCGAAACGGGATGGCCGCCCGACAAGATCAGTTTGAATACGCCGGCCCCGATCTGGATCAACATGCACAGCAGGAAGAAGTAGGTGGGCGCCATGAAAACAATACCCGTCTCGCGGCTACCACGAAGATTAACGAGGCTGAGAAGCGCCAGTGCCGCCAGGCACAGCCAGAGGGTCTGCGGGTGCAACTTGGGAACGGCCGATGTAAGCGCCCCGATTCCCGCCGATATGCCCACGGCGGCATCCAACGTGTAGTCAATGAGTAGAGCCGTGCCCGCCAAAAGGCCGGGTAGCTGTCCGAGATTTTGATGAGCCACCGTATAAGAGCCGCCGCCTTGCGGGTAAGCAGCAATCGTTTGCCGGTAGGAAAAATACACGATAATCAGCAGAACAACGATGCTGAAAGTGAGCGGAAGAATATAGGAGAGGCCGGCGATGCCCAGCGGGATCAATATAGTTAGCGCCGCTTCGGGACCATATGCGGCCGAACCCAGAGCATCCAAGCCGAAAATGGGAATTCCCTGCGCTGCACCGATCTGTTCCGCCCGCTCTTCCGAGGTCGCAAGCGGCCGTCCGAGTATGAGATCAAGAATAGACACAAGAAGAGATGCAAACAACACTAATCACGTTAGAAACAGTTTTTCTGATTCTTAGCATCCTGATCGCCCTGGCGGTCTTCGCAACGGCGCTTTTGTTACTATTGCGCGCCTTGAGGACCCGGCGCGATCACAAGAAGCATCCGGAAACGGATGTGGATGTGACCGATATAGGCGAAGAACTCACCGAACGGGCCAAGGCTGTTAAGCGCAGCCTTCTGCCGAAAAAGCAATGGAAAGCGCTGGTCAAGAAAAAGGAAGAGAAAACGTATACCGGCACGGTTTTTGTCGTGGATTTCCGCCCCAAGCTGAAAGCCCGCGAAGTGCAGGCGCTTCGCAAGGAAATCGATGTCATTACGCAGGTAGCTACACCGCAGGATGAAGTTGTTGTGCGCATCGATTCACCCGGCGGCACTGTTACCGGATATGGGCAGGCTGCATCGCAACTGCTCCGGGTTCATGAACTCGGCATTCCCCTGACGATCTGCGTGGATGAAGTCGCCGCCTCGGGCGGCTACATGTGCGCGGCCGTGGCCGACAAAATAATCGCCGCCCCGTTCGCGTTCATCGGCTCCATCGGCGTGGTAGCAGGAATACCGAACTTTGTGGGTCTCATGAATAAGCTCGGGGTTCGCTATCTGGAGCTGACTGCGGGTGAAAATAAACGCACTCTGACGCCGTTCTCCGAGCCCACGCCGCAGAAAGAGGCGGTCGAACAGGAACGCCTGGAAGCGATTCACCGGGCGTTCAAGGATCTAATTAAGAAGCGCCGGCCCAACATCGATCTCGCCCGAGTTGCCGACGGGAATTACTGGCTCGCGGTCGATGCGAAAGAACTGGGGCTGGTGGATGTCATCCAGACCAGCGACGAATACCTGATCCAGCAATGGAAAGCGAACCGGCGGATATTGAAGGTCAGTTGCGAGCGCGAACGGAAAAAGATGCTCTTAGATCTGCTCGACTTGCTCTAGCGATGGCATCTTCGGCTCGCGATGTGATCGCCCGTTGCAGGCGCATTGCCGGATTCAGCGAATCGCCTGGATGCACCACGCGCACGTTTTTATCTGCACCGATGCATCAGGTTCATGATTATCTGCGCGAGTGGATGGAATCGCTCGGAATGCAGGTGAGCATTGATGCGATCGGCAATATCCGCGGGCTGCGGCCCGCGCCGGATGGCGCTAACAGCCGCCGGCTCCTGATCGGCTCCCATCTCGACACGGTGCCGAACGCGGGCGCTTTTGACGGCATCCTCGGCGTGGTGATCGGCACCGCGCTGATCGAAAGACTCGGGGGCAAAGCGCTGCCGTTCGCAATCGAGGTCATTGGTTTTTCTGAGGAAGAAGGCGTGCGTTTCGGCGTTCCGTTTCTCGGCAGCCGGGCGCTGGTGGGGCGCCTGGATGACGCGCTGCTTCAGACAACAGATAAAGACGGAATCACCGTAACGGACGCGATTCGCCATTTCGGCCTGAATGCGGCTGAAATCGGGAACGCATTGGCGCACCCATGCGCGTTTGCCTATTTGGAGTTTCACATTGAGCAAGGGCCGGTCCTGGAACATCTCGACGAGCCCTTAGGCGTTGTAACAAGCATTGTGGGCCTGAGCCGTTATACCGTCTGTTTTATCGGGCGCGCTGCTCATGCGGGCACCACGCCCATGCATCTGCGCCGCGATGCGCTTGCTGCGGCGGCGGAATGGATCTCGAGCGTGGAAGCCGAAGTTAATTCAACCGCCGGGCTGGTTGCGACTGCCGGCGCGATTCACTCGGAACCACAGGCCGCAAACGTAATCTCCGGCTTCGTAAGAATGAGCCTGGATGTTCGGCATGCCAGCGATGAAAGCCGCAACAAGGCCGCCGCCCGATTTCTGGAGCGCGGCGCAGAAATCGCGCAGCGGCGCAAGCTGGAGTTTCGCGCCGAACTGCAACTCGATCAGCCCACTGTCCCGATGGACGCGGCACTTGTTTCTGCAGCGCAGCGTGCTGTTCTGAAAACCGGTTGCAAGGCTCCGCTGATGACGAGCGGCGCCGGTCATGATGCAATGATCGTCGCCCAAAAACTTCCGGCGGCGATGATCTTTCTGCGCAGCCCCGGAGGCGTCAGCCATCACCCCGACGAGAATGTTCTGCCGGAAGACGTCGAACTTGCCCTGACCGCGGGCATGAATCTCATCTCTGAACTTGCAACCGGGTAAGCTGATACAAACGCGCACAGCGCAGTTGTTAGTCCATTGTGCGCGATAAAAGAAACGTGCACAACCTGGGCCATACTCGCAGTGCGATCCGCCGCGATCACTACTTACAAACTCCGGACACATTCATACGTGCTCCGCTGCCCGGAATGAGCGCTGCCACGGCCATTGTCCACGCGGGGCCGCCGACGGGTGCGGGCTTCACAGAGTACACGGCCGAAATGCAGGCAGGCGGAACGCTTGGGCCTACTCAATGGCAGCGATTTGTTTACGTGATCACAGGCGAGATTGCGGCCGGAAATCAAAGCCTCGGTCCGGGAGATTTTGCCTATATTCCCCAAAGCTCATCGCAGGTTGTGACGGCGCACGGAGCCGCCAGCATTATCGTCATCGAAAAAGACTTTGTGCCGGGGCCCGAAATGCCGGGCTTCTTTACCGGCAGCGAATCACAGATCGCTTCGCAGCCGCTGATGGGAGATCCGTCGCTGCAGGTCCGCACGCTCATTCCCGACGCGCCGGAGTTCGATTTGGCAGTCAACACGATGACGTTCGAACCGGGCGCCGCGCTCGCGCTCGTTGAAATGCACGTCATGGAGCACGGCCTGCTGATGCTCGAAGGCGGAGGCATTTACCGCCTCAGCGACTGCTGGTATCCGGTTCAAGCCGGCGATTTCATTTATATGGCGCCGTTCTGTCCTCAATGGTTCGGCGCTCTCGGTAAATCGCGGGCCAAATACCTGATCTACAAAGATTGGAACCGCCATCCGGCTGCGAGATGAAGATCGATATCCAGCGCGTGATGCGAGAACTGGCGGAACTGGCAGCGTTCTCTGACGCGCCCGCGCCCGCAGTGACGCGCATCGTTTTCACCGAACCCGATCGCGCCGCGCGCGCCTGGTTGAAAGATCTATGCAGGCCGGCCGGGCTCACCGTCCGCGAAGATGCTGTGGGAAACATGTTCGCGCGCTGGGTTGGCGCTGAACCGGATCTGCCCGCGGTTGGAACCGGCTCGCATATTGACGCCATCCCGAATGCCGGCCGGTTCGACGGCACGGTTGGCGTGCTGGGCGGATTGGAAGCGATCCGCGCCTTGCAGAGCAGCGGGTTCCAGCCGCGCCGCTCTATTGAGTTGCTTCTGTTTACCTCGGAAGAGCCGACACGTTTCGGCGCCGGTTGCCTTGGCAGCCGGCTTTTGTCCGGGGCGCTGGATGCGGAACTCGCGGACCAGCTCGTAGACGAGAACGGAACCACACTGCGGGAGGCGCGCCACAGCGCCGGATTTACGGGTCCGCTGGAGACGGCCCGGCTTCCTGCCGGTTACTACAGCGCGTTTGTCGAATTGCACATTGAGCAAGGCCCGCTGCTCGAGCGCGACGGCATTGATCTCGGCGTTGTAACGCACATTGCCGCGCCTGCTGCGCTGCTAGTCGAAATTACCGGCGAGGGCGGCCATGCGGGCGCGGTCCTGATGCGTGAGCGGCGGGATGCGTTCGCTGCCGCGGCCGAATTAGCGCTTGCCATCGAAGCAGCCGCGCTCTCGAGCGGTTCTGCCGATACAGTCGCCACCACGGGCATCTGCAAAGTTTTTCCCGGCGCGGTGAACAGCATTCCCAGCCGCGTCGAACTCAGCGTGGATATTCGAGACATCGATCTGGAGCGGCGCAACGGAACCTTAGAAGCCGTGAAAAGCGCGGCAGAGCGGATTGCCGCAGCCCGTCGCGTGAACATTGCCATTCGCGTGGTGAATGCCGACCTGCCTGGCACCTGCGATCCGAACATTGTTGCCGCTCTCATTGCCTGCTGCCAGGAGCAGGGCCGCACTTACCGGCGCATGGTCAGCCGCGCCTATCACGACTCGCTGTTCATGTCTCGCATCTGTCCGGCCGCGATGCTATTCATTCCCTGCCGCAAGGGCGTCAGCCATCGCCCGGACGAGTATGCGTCTGAGAAAGATATTGAGGACGGAATCAGCGTGCTGGCCGCTGCCCTGGCCCGGCTATCAGCCTGAAGCGCTTGTGAACTGCTGCCCGGGCGCGAGCGGCGTCTCTTCATAACGCCGGAGCAACTCTTCCGGCCCGCTATAAATCGCGATGCAACCGGCTTTCCGCAAATCTGCTTCGGGAAAACCGCCGCAGAGCACCCCGACAGTACGGAGCCCGGCTCGCTTGGCCGCCTCGGCATCGTGAGGGCTGTCGCCAACCACGATGACATCTTCCTTCCGGACGCCATCGCCTAACCGGTCCAGCGCCGCTTCGAAAATATCCGGGTGCGGCTTTGAGCGCTTCGCATCGGCCGAAGATGTTTCCACTTCCACCAGGTCTTCAATCTGCGCAATCTGCTCAAATTTTTTCAGTTCATCGCCCTTGGCCGATGAAGCCAGCGCCACCTGCTGGTTTTCGCTTTTCACTTTGAGAAACAAGTCGCGCACGCCGGGAAACGGCTTGACCCGCTCCAGATACTTGCGTTTGAACAGGTCACTGCGGTACTCCTCAATTTCCTTGCCGCGCCGCTTCAATTCGTCCTCTGAGAGAAATACCGGGAGCAACTGATCGCCACCCTTGCCGATCTGGCTTCGGATCTCCTCAAACGGGATCTCATGGCCGAAATGCCGGAACGCCTCCTGCCAGGCCTGCGCATGCAGATCGACCGAATCAAGCAAGGTACCGTCGATATCGAAAATGATCGCTTTTGCCATGCGGGGTGGTTCCTAACCAATGCATCTGACGCCAGTCTCACAGTAGTGTTTCGACTGCAAACTGCATCACATAAGTAAATGTCGAGTAATACACAGGCAGTACCGGCAGCCCTGGATGAGGTGAAATCGGCCCAGGAAGCCGGGTTGCGTTACTTTATCCCGAAGGGACCGGGCATCCGCCGCCGCCGTACGGGGAGCGGGTTTGTCTATCTGGATGAAAACGACAAACCGGTTCACGATGAGGAGACTCTCAACCGCATTCGTTCGCTGGTGATTCCGCCTGCATGGACATCTGTGTGGATCAGCCCCAGGCCCAACACGCACATTCAGGCGGTAGGGCGGGATGCGCGAGGCAGAAAGCAATACCGCTATCACGCGAAATACCGCCAGATGCGCGACCTGGTGAAGTTCGACCGCATGCGCGCATTTGGTAAAGCGCTGCCGCGGATCCGGCGCATTGCCGGGAGAGATCTGGCGCGCCCGGGCATGCCAAAGCGCAAGATACTGGCAGCGATTGTGAAATTGCTCGAAACGACGTACATCCGCGTCGGCAATGAAGAGTACGCGGAACAGAACGGCTCCTTCGGCTTGACGACGCTTCAGAACCAGCACGTTCAGGTGCTCGGGGACACCCTGAAATTTAAGTTCCGCGGCAAGAGCGCGCAGCGGCATGAGATCACGGTCAAAGATCCGCGGCTGGCACGCATTATTCGCCGCTGCCGCGATCTGCCCGGCAGTTCTCTATTCGAATACCTGGACGAAGAAGGCAAACCGGCTTCGATCGAATCCGGCGACGTGAACGATTATCTGCGCGAGATCAGCGGCGGCGAATTCACCGCCAAAGATTTTCGCACCTGGGGCGGCACTTGTCTTGCTGCCAGTTGCCTGCTCGCGAGAGTTGCCGATAAGGCGGACAATCCGGCAACGAAATCGGTTCTGGTTGAGGTCGTAAAAGAAGTGGCCGAAAAGCTGGGGAATAAACCGGCAACTTGCAGGAAGTACTACATCCATCCGGCCGTGCTGGATTCGTTTTCCGCCGGTACGCTGCATGATCTGGCCGAAAAATTTCGTGACAGCAAGAACAACTATGCTTACGAGCAGATTGTGCTTTCGCTTATCACTCCTTTGAAACGGTCGCGCGCGAAAGCCCCTGCAGAGGCAAGCGCGCCCTGTAACGCCGCAGCGTAAAATCTGATCTGACCGTTAAGCAAGAGGAGCTCACATGAACTGGACACGCCGGGAGTTTGCTCGCAGCCTGGGCGCCACGGCAGTGGCGTCTGCTTTCTCAGGACGTCTGCTATCTCAGGATTCCGGGCGGCGCCTGGGATATTGCATTGTGGGACTTGGCCGCATCTCGATGGGTCATTTCATGCCTGCCTGTAAGATGTCGGCGAAATCCCGAGTGATTGCGCTCGTGAGCGGGCACCGCGACAAGGCAGAAAAAATGGCCGCCGAATATAACGTGCCCGCCAAGAACATTTATAACTACCAGGATTACGATCGCATCGCAGAGAACCCCGATATCGACGCGGTCTATATCGCGCTTCCCAATAACATGCACGCCGAGTATACGATTCGCGCCGCCAATGCAGATAAGAACGTTCTCTGCGAAAAGCCGATGGCGACGACGGTGAAAGACAGCCAGGCAATGATCGCGGCCTGCAAAGCGGCCAATAAGAAGCTGATGATTGCCTACCGCTGTCAATACGAGCCGTCAAACCTGCGCGCCATTCAGTTGATTCGCGACGGCGCGATTGGAACTGTACAGGCCATCGAGAGCGCGCATGGTTTCAACGAGCGTGCCGGCGAATGGCGATTGAACAAGAAAATGGCGGGCGGCGGCCCGCTGGTGGATGTGGGGATCTATTCGTTAAACGCCTGCCGCTATTTGACAGGCGAAAATCCGGAGCGCCTGGAGGGCTATTGCTCGGTCGTCGACCACGATGGCCGCTTCAACGAAGTAGAAGAAAACCTGAGTTGGGCGATGCGTTTTCCTTCGGGCGCCGTGGCGGCTTGTAACACCACATACGGTGCGCCGATGAACGGCTATTTCCGCGTGCACGGCTCAAAAGGCGTTATCGATATGGACTCGGCATTTGCCTATGAGGGCCAGCACCTCAAGGCAAACATTCAGGGACAGCCGCCTATTGACGAACCCAATCCGAGGAAAGATCCGTATCAGTTTGTGATTGAGGCGGATTACTTCGCCCAGTGCGTTTTTGATAATACCGAACCGAAGAGTAATGGCGAAGAAGGTCTCCGCGACATGCAATACATGGCGGAGATTTACCGTTCCTGCGGCCGGACGCTGGGCTAGGCGCAGCTTCTACTGCTGTGCCGACTGTTTTTGGCTTGAGGGCGGCACTAAACCTTTGATCCGCAAGTAGGTCACGATATTTCCGTAGTGCTCCATGTTATGCGCGAAGTTGTAGTACAGAAGGCTGAGCTTCGGCGCTTTCATGCCGAAGAATTGAACGATTTGCGCGCCCTGCGGGTCGGTCATGCTGTTGTAGGCTTGATCGCAATAGGCAAACGCGTCCTGCAAAGCCTGAATCAGATCCGCTTTCGTGGTCTTGTTTTTCTCAACTCCCGGCGATTGTTTCTCATCGCCCAGAACCGCGGAGCAGAATTCGTACTGACCATCGGCAACGTGCCCGATCAGCTGGCCGAAGGTGCGAACGGTATCGGCAGGGCGGAACGAGTAGTTTTCTTCCGGCATTTCCTGCGCCGATTTCAACACGTCCGCTTTGCTTTGGGCGTACATAAATTTTGCCGCCGTGCTCAGTGGATTGGCGGCAGCGCCGGACTGCGCTGTCGAATTCGACTGTCCGAAAGCGGACAAAGCCGCGAGACTAATTACCACAATAGATTTGGCCATGTGCTATTCCCCTTGAGTGTGTGTACCGTAGTTAAGCTACGCTGTCAAGCGGCGGAAAGATCCATGATTTTTCAGTTGCCGTGAATAAAGCGTGTATCAATAGTTCATGGCGGCCGATCCGTTCCTGAACGAAGCGATCCGGGAGGCAAAACTCGGACTAATGGAAGGCGGCATTCCGATCGGTTCCGTTCTGGTCTGCGATGGGCGCATTATCGGGCGGGGACACAATCGCAGGGTGCAATTGAAATCGGCCATTCTGCACGGTGAAATGGATTGCCTCGAAAACGCCGGCCGGTTGCCTGCCACAACTTACGCCCGCTGCACGATTTACACCACGCTTTCACCGTGTCCCATGTGCAGCGGGGCCATTGTGCTCTACAAAATACCGCGCGTGGTGGTGGGAGAAAACCAAACCTTCCTTGGCGCGGAAGATTATGTCCGCTCGCACGGCATCCAGGTGGACGTGATGCAGGATCCGGAATGCATCGAGTTAATGCGCCGCTTTATCGCCCAGCATCCGGATCTGTGGAACGAAGATATTGGCGTGTGAGCGCTACGCCGGGGGTTCTGTTTTGCGTGACAGATTTTCGGTAATTCGTGTCAGGGCTGTAAACATATCCACCGGCACCGGAAACACCACGGTGGTATTCTTCTCCGCGCCGATATCGAGCAGCGTTTGGAGATAGCGCAACTGAATCGCAACCGGCTGCTTCTGAATGGTTTCGGCAGCCATGGCAAGCTTTTCCGCGGCCAGATATTCGCCTTCGGCGTGAATGATCTTGGCGCGGCGCTCGCGTTCCGCCTCGGCCTGCCGCGCGATGGCGCGAATCATCTGATCCGGCAGATCGACCTGTTTCACTTCCACCATGCTGACTTTCACGCCCCAGGGCCCGGTGTGCTGATCCAGCACGCTTTGCAAGCGGATGTTGATCTTTTCGCGCTGGCTCAGCAGCTCGTCGAGCTCCACTTCACCCAGCACACTGCGCAGCGTTGTCTGGGCAAGCTGGCTGGTGGCGTAGAGATAGTTCGCCACTTCAATGACAGCCTTGATGGGATCGACCACGCGAAAGTAAATTACCGCGTTGACTTTGACGGTCACGTTATCGCGCGTGACCAGATCCTGCGGCGGCACTTCCATGGCTTCGATGCGGAGGGAGGTGCGCGCGATACGGTCCATGGGACCGAAGACCAGGATGACGCCTGGTCCTTTCGGCTCGCGAAGGACGCGGCCTAAACGAAAGATGACGCCGCGTTCGTATTCAGCCAGGATCTTGATAGACGAGATCAAATAGAACAGGATGATGATGGCGACAATGATGATGACGCCTGAAACAAGCCCGCCCAGTTCGGCCAATTTATGCCTCCGTAACCCAAATGGTCATGTTTTCCACGCGTTCGACGCGCACGCGCCGGCCGGCTTCAATCAAGTGACTGCTGCGCGCCTGCCAGTACTCGCCGTTGACTAACACGGTACCTTCCGGATCGAGCGCGGTGCGGCAGACACCGGTTTCGCCGACCAGCGTCTCCAAGCCGGTCAGATGCTTCGCCTTGCTGGCCCGCACGGCAAGCGAGCCAAGAAAGAGAATGATAATACCAAGCGCCGCCGAAACTGCAATGGCGAGCGCGGGCGATACGCGCTGCGGTCCTTGAAACAACAGAATAGTTCCGAAGGCGAGCAATGCCGCGCCCGCTATGCCCGAGATCATGTGCGTATACACTTTCAGCTCGATGGTGAGCAGGAGTCCCGCGGAAATCAGCAGCAGCAGGCCGTACCATGTGGGCGAATCCTGGTACAGGCCATAAGCTCCGGCAACGATCAGAAATAAACCGACGAGTCCGGGCACAATCATCCCCGGAGCGTGCATTTCCCAATACACACCCAGCGCTCCCAACACCAGCAGCAGGAAGGCAAGGTTTGGATCGGATAAGGCGGCCGGGAACATAATCTATTTCAGTTTGTCAGTTTCCCTGAATGCAGGGAGAAGCGCTAAAGGAAAGTTAACAGCCTGCCAGCTAAACCCCTTGGTGCAATAGCCGTCTGATGAGGTAGAGATCAGAAAGGATCTTCACAAGGAAATTAACATGAAAAAGCAAATCATTACTTTAGCCCTAACCACCTTTTTCGGGCTTGGCGTCATCGGCGTAGCCGTGGCGGCGCCGCAGCAGGACCAGCAAGCGCCGGCTCCCACGCAAGCACGGGAGCATCGCCCGGTCGACCCGAACCGGCAGGTCAAAATGTTGAGCAAGCGTCTGAATCTCAGCGCAGATCAACAAAACCAGCTCCTGCCGATTCTGACCAATCGCGAGCAGCAGATTGCCGCTCTTCGGGCGGACAACACGCTTTCGGCCAAAGATCGTCACGCCAAGATGCGTGAGATCCGCGAGAGCAGCGACGCGCAGATTCGGGCGCTGCTGAACGATAACCAGAAACAGGCCTACGATCAGATGCTGCAGCAGCATCGCGAGCGCGCGCAGCAGCGCCGCGGCCAAGCCTCACAGGGACAGGCGTAAAGGTTAGCGATTAGCGGAAAAACTGAGCCGGGACCAAACCGCCGCGGCTCAGTTTGTTTGCCTACTGCCCGGAAGCCGATTGCGCGTGAACCAGATCCTTCTCGGGTTTCACGGGCTTTTTCTCCATCTTTTGTTGTTCGGCCGGACGAGCGCTCTTTGTGAACGGCTCCAGCTTCACTGTTCGGCCGGTGCGGGCCGATTCGAGCAGCGCCTGCACGATTCGTACATCCGCTAACCCTTCCTGCCCGGACGGCTCAGGCTCGCGATTTTCCAGAATGCAGCGCGAGAAGTATTCGATTTCGCCGCCGAACTGGTCCACTTTGTCGAACGTGCTCTCTTTTTCTTTACCTTCGATCTTCAATCGCAATTCCGGCTTGCTGTGATAATCGAAGGCCGGCTGGAGCCACATCTCGCCTTTGGCGCCGACCACCTGGTAAGCATCGGCGGGCGCTGCGCCAAAGCTGCACGTCAGTACCGCCAGTTTGTCTTTCGGATAGCGCAAGACGGCGGCAACCATCTCATGCACTTCGCTGAAACGCGGATCGCCGCTGTTGGCGCCCACGGCTGTGACCTCCAGCGGCTCTTCGCGGAAGAGATAGCGGCTGGCATTGATTGGATAGACGCCCATATCCATCAGCGGCCCGCCTGCTGCGGATTTCTTCAGCCGCACATTGCCTTCCGGCACCTGCTGGCTGAAGACCGAGCTGAAGATTCGCAGCTCACCCAGCTCGCCGCTTTGCGCGATTTCGATGGCGCGCAGATTCGCCGGCTCGAAATGCAGGCGATAGGCGATCATCAGCTTAATGCGGTTCTGCTCCACTGCGCGAATCATCTCTTCGCATTCTTCTACCGAGCCGGCCATCGGCTTTTCGCATAAGACATGAATGCCGGCCTGCGCGGCGCGCAGCGTGTAGTCCTTGTGCAGGTGATTCGGCAAGGTGATGTAGACGGCATCTACTTTGCCGCTGCGTAACAGTTCGTCATAGTGGTCGTAGTCGACTGTTTCGGAGACGTTGTACTTTTCGCCCAGCTCCTTTGCCTTTTCGGCATCGTCGGTAACGAAAGCAACCAGTTGGGAATTCTTAGCGCCGTGAAAGGCCGGCAGGATAACTTCCTGCGCAATCCAGCCGAGGCCTGCAACGGCATAGCGAATTTTCTTCGATTTGCTCTCTTTCGAATCGGGTAGTGACATTGGGGTGCTCCCTATTGGCTGGATGAAATCCGGGACGCACCTGTTTCAGGGCCAGCTTCATCTAAGAACTCTGATGCCAGCGGAAATCGATCCCGTCTGCGGGATGAAGGTAGATCCCGAACGAGCCAGCGCGCACAGCGAGCTCGCGGGCAAGACCTATTATTTCTGCTGTAACGGGTGCAAAACGAAGTTCGATAGCAATACGCAGCAGTATGTTGCGCAGGAGCCCGTCCCGGCGGTTAAAGTTTCAGGCACTGTTCCGGGCGCCGGTTCCGCTGCCGAATACACCTGCCCGATGCATCCGGAAATCCGGCAGAAAGGCCCGGGGGCATGCCCGCTCTGCGGCATGGCGCTGGAGCCGGTGGAAGTTACCTCCGAAGAAGACACCACGGAACTGCGCGACATGCAGCGGCGCTTTTGGATTGCGGTGGCCTTCACGGCCGCGCTGCTCGCTTGCATGCGGTTCGGGCGCGCCTGGACGCAATTCGCTCTTGCAACCCCGGTTGTGCTTTGGGCCGGATGGCCTTTTTTCGAGCGCGCCTGGAGATCGATCCGCACGCGCAGCCTGAACATGTTTACGCTCATCGCTCTGGGCGTTGGAGCCGCCTATTTATTCAGTGTTGTTGTGCTGTTTGCAGCGTCGAATGCCGGTTTTTATTTCGAACCCGCTGCGGTGATCACCACGCTGGTGCTGTTGGGCCAGGTGCTGGAACTGCGCGCTCGCGCGCATACCAGCAGCGCGATCAAGGCGCTATTGAATCTGACGCCGAAAACAGCGCGGCGAATTGCGGGCGGTTCCGAGCAGGAAATTCCGGCCGATCAGATCCAGCCGGGCGATCTTCTGCGAGTACGCCCGGGCGAAAAGATTCCGGTTGACGGCATTGTCGTCGAAGGTAGCAGCGCGGTGGATGAATCGATGATCAGCGGCGAACCCATTGCGGCAGAAAAGGGCCGCGACAGCCGCGTGATCGGGGGAACCATCAACCGTACCGGCAGCTTCATCATGCGGGCGGAACGCGTGGGCCGCGACACCCTGGTTAGCCAGATTGTGCGCCTGGTGAGCGAAGCGCAACGTAGCCGCGCGCCCATTCAGCGGCTGGCGGACGTGGTGTCCGGATATTTCGTGCCGGCGGTTGTGTTCACCAGCTTCATAACATTCGTTGCGTGGCTGATCTGGGGGCCGGCGCCGGCCTTTTCGCATGCGCTGGTAAATGCAGTCGCCGTGCTCATCATTGCCTGCCCGTGCGCGCTTGGCTTGGCGACTCCGATGTCGGTGATGGTCGCGACAGGCCGGGGCGCCCAGGCCGGTGTTCTGATTCGCAAAGCGGAAGCGCTCGAAGCTCTCAGCAAGGTCGACACGCTGGTGGTGGATAAGACCGGAACGCTGACGGAGGGCAAACCGCAAGTCACGCGCGTGGCCGGGGTCAACGGCTTTTCCGAGGCAGACGTTCTTCGCTATGCCGCATCGCTTGAGGCTGCAAGCGAGCACCCGCTCGCCCCCGCTATTGTGGGCGCCGCAAAATCGAAGAATCTTACTCTCTCATCTGCTGAACGGTTTGAATCGGTCACGGGAAAAGGGCTGAAGGGAAGGGTGGATGGGCACGGGATCGTTGTTGGTAATGCGGCTCTGCTGGGGGACTGCGGCATTTCGACGGATAGCGGCCAAACGATTAGCGAAGAAGGAACCACCGTATTCGTCGCTATTGACGGCAAGTTAGCCGGCGCGATCGCGATAGCTGACCGCGTTCGGTCGTCCACAGCCGCAGCCATTCAAACTTTGCTTGCACACGGCATTCACGTGCGCATGCTCACAGGCGATAACTACCAGACGGCCAGCGCGGTGGCGAAGCGCTTAGGGATTGAAGAGTACGAGGCTGAGGTGCTGCCGGCCCGCAAAGCGGAAGTGATTCAGAAGCTGCGCGAGAGCGGGCGGAAGGTTGCGATGCTGGGCGACGGCATCAACGATGCGCCTGCGCTGGCGGCGGCAGATGCGGGCATTGCCATGGGCAAAGGCACCGATATCGCCATCGAGAGCGCCGCCATTACGCTGCTGAATTCCGACCTCAGCGCGGCGGTGCGCGCGTTTCGCCTGAGCTGGGCGACGATGCGCAATATCCGGCAGAATCTCTTCTTCGCGTTTTTCTATAACATTCTTGGCGTGCCCATCGCGGCGGGCATTCTCTATCCGTTTTTCGGCATTCTGCTGAGCCCGATGATCGCGAGCGCGGCAATGACGTTCAGCTCGGTTTCGGTCATCAGTAACGCACTGCGTCTACGGCGCCTGAAGCTCTGATGCCTCGTGCTCAGCCTGTCACAACCGGCGGCCTGCGCTTGTGCCAACCGGTCATTTGCTGAAAGGCGTAAGCGGCTGCAAGCACGACAGGTTCGCCGTAGGGTGGTCCAACGATTTGCAGGCCGATGGGCAACCCGTCCTTGGAGAATCCACATGGCACGGTGATGGCGGGAGTGCCGAAGTGGTTAAATGCGCTGGTGTTGCTGGGAGGCCGCACGTGCGTCTCGTTGACCGTTTCCGAAATTAGCGGCGCCGGTTCGCGCTTGGTTGGTAATAACAGCAAGTCGACTTGCTCGAAGGTGAAGCGAATGTCGCGGCGGCACTCGCGGATTCGCTTCAGCGTTTCCACATACGGAACTGCCTGCACATTTCTCAGCCGGTTCAACTGCCGCTGCGACCAGGGATGGTACAGCTCGGGAGTTTTGTCGAAGAACGGCTTCTGGAAATGCAGCAGCTCGACATCGTAACTACCGTTTTCGGGAATTTGCAGGCGCGGCAAAGCGACGTCACGCACCTCTTTCACCTGTCTGCGCATTTGACGAATGGCTTCTTCGACGGCTGCGGCGACATCGGGATGGAGATTTTCGAAGAAATAAGTGCGCGGCACGCCGATGCGCAGATGGGCAACGGGCTGGGTGAGGGCGCGCATGTAATCGGGGACGGGTTCGTTGGTGGTGATGGCGTCGAGCGGATCGTTGCCGGCCAGAACCTGCAGAAGAGCAGCGGCATCTTCGACGCTGCGGCTAATGGGACCGATGGTGTCCATCGAGTAGGCCGAGGGCACGACTCCACGCGTGCTGACCCGCCCGTAAGAGGTTTTGAATCCGACCACTCCGCAGAAGGCGCCTGGAATGCGGACCGAGCCGCCGTCATCGCTGCCCACCGATCCGAAGCAGAGCCCGGCCGAAACCGCCGCCGCGGAACCTGCTGACGAGCCGCCGGTGATGCGCTCCAGATTCCAGGGATTGTGGACAGGACCAAAGCAGCTTGTAGTTCCGGTGCCTTCGAAGGCCATCTCATCGAGGTTGAGCTTGCCTAGAAAGATTGCGCCCGCAGCTTTGAGCCTTCTGGTGACCTCAGCGTCTTTATCCGGTATGCGGTCCAGGAAGACGCGGCTGGCGGCGGTAGTTCGCACGCCGGCGGTGTCGATGTTGTCCTTCAGCGCGACAGGCATGCCATAGAGCGGGCTCGCGGCTCCGGTTTTTGGCCGCTCGCGATCGCACTGCCGCGCCTGAGCCAAGGCGGTATCTTCCTGCAGTGTGATCACCGCATTCAGCGCCGGTTGCAGCTTGCGTATGCGATCGAAACAGAGCTTCGCCAACTCTTCCGACGAGATGGTTCTGCGGTCGAGAGCGTGGGCGGCTGCGAGCAGCGTCCAGTCGAGAGGTTCGCGGGCAGGCTCAGCGGCCGATGCGCGCGCCAAGGGCGCAAGAGCAGCAGCGCCGGAGCCGATGAGCAGCGCGCGGCGACTTAACGGGTCAGGGTTCATGGATCAACTTCGATGCTAACGCCAAGGAATGCTTGGATGCGTAGGATAGCTGTCAGCAAATCAGCAATCAGCTCTCTCAGCTAATAAGGAAGATGTTTTTTACCTTTAAGAAAAAGCTGATTGCCGGGCTGAAAGCCGATTGCTTCGTCATGCTGCCATTGGGCGAGGTTCTTGACGAAGTCAGGGCCCTCCGAAGCGCAGTTTTCTCGTCAGAAGGCGCCGGCTGGAAAGGCGGCGGCAGACTAAAAGCCTGACCCCACAAAAAGGCTGCGGGCCCACGAGAGAATTATTGGGCGCGGATGGGTGGGCGCGACTGACGGCCCGGCGGTACCATTGCTTATGCCGCGTGAGGAAGCGCAGAAGTTGCCGGAGCCATTGAACCGTCAGCCCCCCAGGTTGCAGGATCGCGAGGAGATGCTGCAGCTTGCGCAGAAAATTGCGGGAATCGGCACCTGGGAATGGCATATAGCCGAGAACCGGTGTTACTGGAGCGAATCGATGGGGCCCTTGTTTGGGCTACCGCTGGGCGCAAACGCGGGGAATCTGGAAAATTTTCTCGCCAGAGTTCATCCGGACGATCGGCCACATATTGAAGCAGCGGTGCAGCGGAGCGTGGCGGAAGACGCGCCTTATGAGATCCAGTTCCGGGTCCGACGCCCCGATGGCTCGGAGCGGTGGCTGCGGGCTCAGGGGCGTATGCTTCGCGATGAACCCGGCAAGCCTCTGCGCATGGTGGGCGCGGCGATCGATATCACGGATCAGATGCGCATTGAGCAGGCCCGCCAGAGTGAACTGAATCGAACCAAGGATCAGTTACGCGGGGTGGCGGCAAAGCTGCTCAGCGCGCAGGAAGAAGAACGGGCCCGCATTGCGCGCGAGTTGCACGATGATCTGGCGCAGGAACTGGCGCTGGTGGAAATCGAACTCACCAATATTGCGCAGAAGAGTTCTACTCACCCGGAAACCAGGGAGAAGCTGAAAATGACCATCCAGCGAGTCAGCACGATTTCAGCGGCGGTACGGGATTTGAGTCATACACTGCATCCGGCTCTTCTCGACGATTTTGGGCTGCTGGCAGCGCTCCGGCAGTTGGTCCACGATTACGAACAGGCTTACGCGTTGAATATCCGGTTGCGCGCGACCAACGTTCCGCAGGAAATGCCGGCCAGGGTCGCGATGGCGGCATACCGCATCACGCAAGAGGCGCTTCGGAACGTAGCAAAGCATGCGGGCGGCGCGCTGATCACCATATCGCTTTCGGGCGAGGAACAACGGTTGCGGCTCCGGATCAAAGATACCGGGCCTGGCTTTAACGTTGCAGCAGTGCAGGAAAAAGGAGGCCTGGGCCTGGTGAGCATGCAAGAGCGCGCGCTCGGACTAGGCGGCCGGTTGCGCATTCGCTCGAAACCGGGCTATGGGACGAAGATTATTTTCGAGTGCCCGATCGCCGATGGCTGCCAGCTCTCAGCTATGAGCTCTCAGCGTTACGGGGTAGAGGGCGGCGGGACGCGGCGCTTAGTTGCCTGCTCAAAAGCATAGGCGGCCTGGAGCAGTTTCGGCTCGCTGCAAGCCATGCCGGTGAAAGCGACTCCAAACGGGCTGGGCTTGGGATCGAAGCCGGGCGGAAAGGGCGGGCGGCCGGTATTGGGAACCATCCCAAAGGGCACGAGTACGGTGGGATAGCCCGGCTTGGCTGCAATGGCCGCGCCGCTTGCGCCGGGAAACAGCAAGACATCCAGATTGTTGGCCTTCATCACCTCATCGATTCCGTGGGTGGCGGCGAGGTCGATGTCTTTGGCCCGATCCTCGAGATAGCGGGCGCGATCAGCATCGACGTCCATTTCGTCTGAGATATCGAGATTCGATTCGCCGAAGCGCAGCGCGTTGCCATTCAGGTGGGTGATGTTCCATTCGCGCAGTTCGGTTAAAGATTTTACGGGCGCGGCGGGACCGAGCGTGGCGAGAAATTTGTTGAAGTCGCGCTTCATGCCGTACTTGAGCACGATGGAGCAATTGGCGTCGTTACCTTTTCTTCCGTTCCAGCCGGAGCACTGATTCCAGAGCAGGAAGTTTTTGTCAGGGTCCTGGGTGGTGATGCTGGGGATGTCGGCGGGATCGACGATAATCGCGCCCTGCTGCTTCAGGATGGAGATGGCTTCCGTCATGAGGCGCATCTCTTCGGGATCGGGCCCGCGATTGAAGAAGCCTCCACCACCGCCGCCTCCGGCGCCGCCGCGCCCACCGGTGCCGAAGGGCGCTCCGCCGGGCGTAGTCCCAGGACCGCCGGTGGCGCTGGTGGCGCTTGCCGCCGGTGTAACAGGCGCGGGCGGAGCAGTGCGTTCGCCGGCACGCGAAGGCGGGGTGAAGTGCTCATAGAAGAAGGCGCGCGGGATTCCAATGCGCATTCCCTTGAGTCCGTCGACTTTCAGGAATTTGGTGTAGTCGCGTCCGGGCGGCGGCGTGCAGGTGCGGGTGGCGGGATCATTCGGGTCGGGCGAGGGA